>JBCCXG010000141.1:0-11210 GCA_039191945.1 Bacteroidota bacterium | reverse complement strand
TTCATCCATCGCGACCGCGAAGTCGTCACGCTTGCCTTCGCCAGTGAGTGCCAGCTCTCCGAAAAGCTCTCCACGAGACAAAATCGCCTTCACTATTTCCTTCCCATCCGAGGTGAAAGTACCCACCTTGACTCTCCCATCAGACACCATATAGACAGATTCCGAGGGCTCATTGGGGAAGTAAATATATTCGTCCTTTTTGTAAACGTTAGGGTTGTGCTTGTCTTCCAGGCCGGGGGTCTTTGTTGGGCAGAGTAGCTCAAAAAGGTCGGTATCCTCAAAATACCAAATACTGGACTTATCATTCATCTGTCTAAGCAGAAAAGATTAATAACTAAATATACTAAAACTTGTCTCGGTAGCAATTACGGTCAAATTTTGAAACCAACAGAAAAAGGTACCTGTTTCCCTTGTAGCCTATGGACTATTTGAGCTTAAAAGCCCTTCACATCATCTTCGTTGTCACGTGGTTCGCCGGGCTGTTTTATATCGTCCGACTCTTCATCTACCAGACCGAAGCGCTTGGTAAGCCTGAGCCTGATCGCACCATCCTCCATGCACAACTGAGTAAGATGGCACGATTGCTATGGTTTGTCATTGCCTGGCCCTCTGCCATCATCACCCTCTTTTTTGGTATCAGCTTGCTCGTTGCGCAGCCTTCCTGGCTCTCGTTGCCGTTCATGCACATTAAGCTCCTCTTTGTCCTAGTACTTTACATCTATCATATAGGTTGCCACGCCATTTATCGGCAACTACAAAAGGGTATCACCAAATTCTCCTCCACGCAGCTACGTATTTGGAATGAAGTTGCAACCATTATTTTGGTCGCCGTCGTCTTTCTGATCGTGAAGAAAGATCAGATCAGCTGGCTTTGGGGGACATTGGGTATCATTGCGTTCGCGGTCGCGCTAATGGCCGCCGTAAGAATTTACAAACGCTTTAGGGAATCCAAAACAGAACCGCAGAAGTCATGAAAAATACTGCTTTCTTCCTCCTGATGATCGCGAGCTGGGCATGCTCCGAAGTTCAAAAAGGTTACGAACTCCCGGTGATGGGAAGAAGCCAAATCGTAGAGCGTGAGGTAGACGGACAGACAGTTTACGATACGATCCCTCACATGATTGGTGACTTTCAGTTTGTGGATCAGGACTCCTCAGTGATCACCAATGCCACATTTAGCGATAAGGTCTATGTCGCGGACTTCTTTTTCACCTCGTGCCCCACCATATGCCCGCTGATGAAGCAACAGATGCTACGTATATATGACGCGTATGAAGACAATCCGGAAGTAGCCTTGCTATCCCATACGATTGACCCGGAATATGACACGGTTGCCTTATTAAAGAATTATGCGAGAGGACTTGGAGTCGCCACGGAGAAGTGGCACTTCGTAACCGGAGACCAGGACGAAATATATGACATCGGAGAGAAGAGTTATCTGTCAGTAATGGCTGAGGATGATCAGGCACCTGGGGGGTACATCCATAGTGGAGCATTGATTTTAGTCGACAAAGATCGTCGCATCAGATCGGTCCTCGACGGAACCAAGCCCGATCAGGTAGACATTATGATCAGTGATATCAAGCGGCTTCTCGATGAGTATACAAAGGATGAGGGATAGGTGGTACGCTTGGGTCATCTTGCTAGGGACATTGGGAAGCTGCGGCGGCACATCCGACACCCATGGAATGGATCGCCGTACGAGAATCAAGTTTGAGCAGTACATGGTGGAGGGTGAGGAGCTTTATGCTGTTCATTGTCTAAACTGTCATCAGGACAGAGGACAAGGCCTCGCACAACTCTATCCGCCGCTTGCAGCCTCGGACTACCTATTGGCAGACATCCCAAGGGCAGCTTGTATCATTAAGTACGGGCAGGCGGAAGAGATTGTAGTGAATGGTACGACGTACTATCAAAAGATGAATGCCTTCTCCAAACTCACCAACCTTGAGATCGCAGAAATTTTGACCTACATCACCAATTCCTGGGGCAACGAAGCCGGCATCCAACCTGTCAAAGAGGTGGATCAATGGTTGACCCATTGCGAAAAGTAATGAACCTATTGGGCTTTTTCGACGAGCGCCTTTCCATCAGCCAAAGCTGTCTCCATCAGATCTTTGACCTGGGCCATCTGCTCTTTCTGATCTGTCAAATACCCTTTGATTTCCTCATCAGTACCTGCGTATTCGGGGTCGAACTGTCGCATCCAAACCATCATGGCACTGAAGGCCGAATCCAGCATATCTGCTTGTTGGGTATAGGTAGACCTTGCGGCTTCATCGGACGCTGTCTCAGCCATCGTTCTTAAGGCCTTTTCTGTGGAACGTATATTACCCATCTCTGGCATGACTGCGTCGTGCAATGCCATCACCTGTTCCATTAGCTGATCGGTGGTAGGGTTGGCCACCTCCATTTCCACCTCCTGTTCTTCAGCCACTTCGCGCTTCGGGGATGAACAGTTAAAGAGAATAATAGAGATGAGAAATACTGAGAAAAAACGTGTCATTGGACTTCAACCTTAGCGTCTCGCAATATAAACATTAAGTCATTTGAATCTTCATCGTTGAGTTCGAGCCTGCCAGTCACTTTTACGGTTTTGGCAGTGTAGCGGATTTCTTCTTTCAGATACGCCTTGGCGACCGTCTCTGGCCCTCCAGCACCACAGAAAAAGCAAGAAGCAATGGGAAGTGAGGACACAATGACTTCATCTGGATTGAAGAGTCCCTCAAAGGGAATAATATAGCCCGGAAGCGTCACCTCAGTTCCTTCTAGGTCCTGAATATTGGGACTAAATACCGGAACGAAGATTTCCCCATATTCGTCTTGGCTTTTCTTGTAGTCTACTTCCGCTAACACCTTCCACGCCCTGTAGTCAGGGTTGGACTGGGCAAACGCCATCAAAGCCCCTAGCAGAAGTATCAACATCGTGATGGATCTCTTCATTACTTCAAATCTACAATCAAACTACCAACGACTTACGACTCCCGGAAGTTCAAAGCCAAGCAAGACATTCGACTCTTTGTCGAATCCCAATAATCCACAACCCTGATTTATAACGTCTTAACGAGTACCAATCTTCCGCTCATACCCTTGAAGAATCTTGCACAAGCATGGGAAAAAGGCTAAATTCGTGGGAAATTAGCCAGAGCCTTATATAAATCACCCGAGAATGCTGGCTAGATGCAACCGCTGAAACATCTTACGCGCTTATTTTTACGGCAAAGCTGTCTGGTTAGGCATTTGATAAACTGGTTCGGTAGATGAGTATATTCGACATCATAGCGCTGTTCATATTTCTGGCTGGGCTATTCATTTTTGTCAACACGTATTATCTGAAGCTGCCCTCCTCCATTGGACTGATGATCCTGGCGTTGGCGCTGTCTTTGGTGCTGCTTTTGGCGGGCAAATTAATTCCCTCGCTTAACATCAGTGCCGTTGACCTGGAGGAATATGACTATGCCGAGGTGCTGTATCAGGTCGTGCTCAGCTTCATGTTATTTTCGGGCGCGCTCAATATTGACTTCAAGCAGCTCGCTCAGGAGCGCACACCAGTACTCATCTTGGCGACCACAGGCGTTTTCTTGAGCACAGGGATCATTGGATTTCTAGTGCATCTAATGCTGGGAGTCCTCGGTATCGAACTCAATATTTACTATTGCCTGGTTTTTGGAGCGCTGATATCACCTACGGACCCCATAGCGGTTACAAGATTCATCGAACGATTCAACCTCTCGAAAAACCTGGAGGTCAAAATTCGCGGAGAGTCACTTTTCAATGATGGCGTGGCGGTAGTTCTGGCGCTGACGTTGCTAGATATTGCGCACGCGCAAGATGACCATGTACTCACCTTTTACGAAGTGTTTTACATCTTCGGCGCCGAGATCTTTGGTGGGATTTTCATTGGCCTTTTTCTGGGATACATCGGGTATCGCTTACTCAGCTATGTGGACAATGACCAGGTCGAAGCAGAGATCCTGATTACGCTAGCAATCGTGATGGTGGGATCGCTATTGGCAGACTTTATTCATGTGTCTTCCAAGCAAGCTGCAGTGGTCATGGGACTAGTCATCGGCAATGAGGGTCGAAGTACCCATGTGAGCAGTGCGGCGGGCGACTACGTCTTTAAGTTTTGGGCGTTACTCGAGGAATCGCTGGCTGCGATGCTCTTCGTGTTGATCGGGCTAGAGATGATTGTCATCCCGTGGCGCCTCGATTATTTTGCCGCAGGATTCTTTGCAGTGAACATCGTTTTGCTTGGCAGATGGTTGAGTGTTTTCATCCCGATCAAATTGATGTCGACGCGGAGAGCCTTCGCACGAAATACGATTTCCGTTCTGACATGGGGTGCTCTGAGGGGAGGTCTGCCCATCGCGCTCTCTATGTCGTTGCCAGAGTTTGAGGGAAAAGACGTTATACTGACCATGACTTACATCGTCGTGGTGTGCTCGGTGCTTTATCAAGGGTTGACGGTGCCCGTTCTCATGCGCGGCTTCGCTACACCTGACGAGAAAGGTCAATCGGCATAAGGGAGTGCTTTGGTCCAGATGGGTAGGTCTATCTCGTTGATGACGGATCCGCTGATCAGACCACCAAACAGACGCTCCAGTCCATGCCTATCATGAGTGGCCATGGCCACCAAGTCAGCCTTCATTTCGGTAGCAAAAGCAATGATTTCATGAATCTCATTGGTACCCTCTCTTGCCGTCACCGAATAACTCTTGAGCCTAAAGTTTTCAGCAAAGCTTCGCATCCTTTTTTCGACCTCGCCCGCTTTCACCACTGTGCTGTCATAGACTTTCAATAAGTGTAGGTGCGCATCAAACAAAGTCTGAAAGCGGGACAAGTCATCCAGGATATCCTCCTGCTCCGGTCTCAGGTCAGTCGCAAAGACGATGCGCTTCACGTGCTCCAGATCCGCCGCATGCTTCACGGTTATGACTGGCACCATGGCATGCTTGGCAACACTCTCAGCGTGGGTGCCCAAGATCAAGCTTCTCAAGCCACGGGCTCCTTTGCTTCCCATGACGATCAAATCAGATTTGAAATGAATGATCTCATCGACATCATTCCCACGGGTTACAAATCGCTCGATCACAATGCCTTCCAACTCTGGTTGGGTTCCTTCCTGAGCAATGCGCTGCTTGGCCTCCTCTTCTCTTTTCGGCTTTTCCAAGACATGCAACAACTGAATTTGAGCCCCAGTCCTCCGTGCTAAGCCACCCGCTGCTAAGAGGGCACTGCGCGACTGCTCGGAAAAATCGGTAGGCACAAGAATACGGTTCATCTCGTCACAACGTTGGGATAAAGCAATTCATCCTCATTGATCCATGTATCTGCGAATCGCCTTATTTTTACATGAAAATAACCAAAAGTGCGAATAACGTTAGTGCTGTTGGCCCTTGTCGGCCTCGTTTCATGTACGAAAACCAGCGAAAGACAGGCAGCCGTCAAGACGTCCCCGGTCATCCGAAAAGCCAGCAAACTTGTAGCACCTAAAAACAACAGTACGTTCCGCTTTGGAGAAGCGATCAACTTTGAAATAGAAACGCGCAACGAGGTATCGATCGATTCGGTGACGATAGAGTATCCCACAGAGCGCGTCACCTATGAGGGAGATCGATTTGAGTGGACTCCGAGCTCCCCTCGTGCGGGTTTCCCAAGAATTCGGCTGGTCGTACACATGGGTGAGAGCAAGGAAAGTCTCTACCCAAAGGTGCGTTTCCTACCCAGCGAGGCCCCAAAATCCTATACCTATCGATTGATCAATACTTACCCGCATGATACCGATGCGTGGATACAAGGACTTTTTATACACGAGGATACGCTCTTTGAAGGTACCGGACGAAAGGGCCAATCATGGGTGCGCAAATCTGACTTGCAAACGGGAAAGGTCTATGAGGAATTAAGAATCGCGGATGAGTACTTCGGAGAAGGCATTGCCATGCATGAGGATAAAATCTTTCAGCTCACCTGGCAGGAGCACGAAGCCTTTGTCTACGATCGCAACCTGAAGTTGCTCAATACCTTCCAATTTCCCACAGAAGGATGGGGCTTAACGAATTTCGGAGATCAACTAATCATGAGTGACGGAAGTGAGAAGCTATACGTTATGGATCCAGGTAGCTTTGCCGAGGTGGATCGATTGGAAGTGTATGACAACAACGAGAAGATCGATCAGCTGAACGAGTTGGAAATGATCGATGGCGTGCTCTTCGCCAATGTGTGGTTCGAAGAATACATCGTAATGATCGACCCAGCATCAGGGGCAGTGGTGGGCAAACTAGACTTGACAGGGTTGCTCAATACAGAAGGTGCCACCAACCCCGAAATTGTTCTTAACGGCATCGCATACGATACCCAAAAACAACAGTTGATTGTGACAGGCAAGCTTCATCCACTGTTGTTTGAAATCGAAATGGTTGAAAAATTTCCTCTTAACTAATAACATATCATGACACTAGAAGAAGCGACAGGTGAGATAAAAAGGATGGCTGATCTGCACGGCGGAAAACTGAAAGCGACCACGAAGTTTGTGCTCGATGGAGATACCATCTTTCTGGATGATACCGTATCCCCCACCGCAGTAACAAATGATGATGGTGACGCGGAGTGCACCATCAAGATGAGCCTAGAAAATTTTCAGAAAATGATGTCTGGAAGTCTCAATCCCATGATGGCCCTGATGGCAGGTAAGATGAAGATCGAAGGGGACAAAGGGGTGGCCATGAAGCTATCAGGTATGTTCTGATCTCAAAGCAGCCGACGGATTCTCCCTGGTCAACGAACTTCGAAAGAGTAAGTAGACGGTCGCCGCGAGCAGGACACCGACCAATGACCCGATGACTACATCGATCAAGAAGTGTTGGAGCAAGTAGATTCGACTGAATCCGGTCACCATGGCAAGGAGCAGGGCGACCATACCTACCCAAAGCTTTCGGCTATAAAGGAAGAAAAATGTGGCAATAGCAAATGCAGTCATGGTATGTCCTGACGGAAAAGCATTGTAACTATGTACGTCCACTCCCGAGATGAAATCAAGCGAAATACCCTGATCTGAAAAGAAGGTCTTCGGTCTGGGCGTCCCTTTGAAAATGACCCTCTTCAAAAGCCAACTCATAAAAAGTTGTAGTAGCCCCAAAGCCAACAACACCAAACCACTTCGCCATCTCACCAACAACAACCCCAAGACCGCTATCGAAAAAAACCAGCCATCTCCTAAGTGCGTCAACACAGGCATAACCAAGTCCAACCCAAGATGACGCCTGGCGTTGACCGCCAACACGGCATCTCCGTGTTCCCCCATCATATATAGGCCGAGGAAAAAAGTAAAGAAGCAGAGATAGACTGCCGCAACGATTTGCACCGAGCGGCTCATCATGATTTAGCGAAGCAGGTAGAGCTTACCGTAGCCATGCTTGAAGGCCTGATCTGCAGCTGTACCCCTGTTTTTGACTTGCTCTCCATTGATATTGGTAATGACGCGATAAAGGTACACGCCATTGGCCAACTGATCACCAAACTCATCGCGTCCATCCCATGCATACTGGGTGATATTGTTGCCGATACGAATGGGGCCGATCTCGTCCTGCAAGATCTCCCTCACCACGCGTCCACTCACGGTCATGATTTGAATCTTGATCTGGTCAGGTACCTCGGCACCCGTCAGTGTAAAAACGAATCGAGTGCTTGTCGAGAACGGATTGGGGTAAGGAAAAAATCGCGTAATACTTGATTCGTTCACTACTTCAAAAGTGATTTCATAGGGGTCTGAACCGGCGGCATTCCCAGATCCATCCGTCGCTTCTACCCGCAAGCCATAACGATTATCCGCTAAGGGACCAGGCTCGTATTGAATCGTAAAATCTTCTTGATCCGTCGCCGGTGTCCAATTGATCTGCGGATCGCTGAAAGGTATTCTCTCAAACGTGCCCTCATCTCCCGAGCGCAAGGACACAGTAATCCCGGTGGTATCTGTCTTCGTCAGCACAGTGTTTTGATCCTTGATCAGAATGTTAATCAGCGGTGTCGGGGACACCAGGTCACCATTTAAAATATAAGCTCCGTCAAAAGTCACATCCAAAACTGGGTTGACGCGATCTGGCTCTACACGGGCAAATTGGGACAGATTGGCCGCATTATTGACCGCGTAGAGTTCCGGCTCCTCGGGTTGAACGCGTGTTCGCAATCCGTACTCCCCCACTCGACCCACGGTCGGTTCTTCTATCTCAAAAGTGATGGTATCTCCTGCAGCTGGCCCTTGTAGTTGTGTAGAAGCCATAAACTCAGCCCCTGACTCGCCGTCGCGAAAGAGGGCTGTCATATTCACCGAATCGGCAAAATCCGTGTTCGAGTAATTGTAAAAACCGAAGCTGGTTCTCAATGAATCCCCCTCCTGCAACAACTGAATGGGTCCGTCAGACGGGTTCAGTAAGATGCCGTCCGGGGGCGTCTCGTAATACAAGCGCCAGTAGTTGATTTGGGGTGGGGTGAGAGCAATTTCATCCTCGTAGTTTGCCTCTATCCGGAGATTAGGGTACTGTTCCGCGTCGATGGTCGAGATATCGAGATCGTCGGTACGACCTTCTGTAAACTGTACGACTTCCTGACCCGCCGGAGTGATGCCAATCACGTTGATGGTCACATCGTCAGAAGCGTCTTCCGTCAGGGAATAGTCCAACTGCCACCACTTAGTGGCTGGCCCAATGGTCTGAGTGATGAGTCTACCCTCGGTAAAGCGGCCGCGGGCCTCTCCATTGAAAGTCAGGAACTGCTCGCGAATCGGGAAACCTGTAGCATTGCCCGTCACAGTTGTAGCTGTCCCAGCAGCTGCTCCTTTGGTCCCAAAGAAGATGGCAGGTTGGCCATCGGTAAGCCCTTCGATCGTAGGCGCATCGATACCGACCTCCGCTAGCTTGTCGAGTAGCGTTGCATCCCAGTTGGAGAAAGTATTCTCACCAATGGTAAACAACACGATCTGATCCCCATCATCCATGTTGTCGATGAGCTGAGACATCCACCGATCATCACCTATCAGGTCGGTCTCGTTGAAGTTATGAATAAATTGTGGCGCTCGACCGCAGATCAAGCGATTGGCCACTGGTTGAGAATTAAACTGAATAGGGAAATAAGGATTACTGCTCTGTCGGTCAAAGGCAATCGCGTTGAATGTATTGTCGAGACAAACAGGGTCGACGCGATTTGCGGTGGTGATCAGGTCAATATCATTCACCAAAACAGTAATGTCCTCGTAGGCTAACTCGGTGTTATCAGGACCATATACATCAATTCTGATCGCGTTGGAGGTCTCCTCAAACTCCCATTGATCGGTGGTCTCATTGTAGATTGTTCCTTCCAGCGTGGAAGTGAGCCGCTGTTCAATAGCAAATTGTCCCCAACCTCCGGTGGTATCCTGCGGGAGATAGGTAAAGGTGCTTTCCGTCCAAACCGTATCCTCATCTTCCGAGGGCTCAGCAAAGCGACTTCGCCAAAAGATCGTAGTAGAGTCCGGGAGGCCACTAAGATCGAGGGATCGTGTCAGTAGGACCGCGCCTGACTCATTACCCGTGACGAAGTAGGGGCTACTGTAGGTTGCCACCGTGTCGATCTGTAGTTCATAGGATCGCTCTGCAGACGACCCAAATGGCTGCCAGATGAGAGATACATTGGATTCGCTGACTATGCCCTGATCTATCGGGAAGAGCTGGACGGTGTTACCTGAAGATATGAATAGATCCATCGAGACCCTATTGTTCGTCTCGTCCAACTCGCTGATCTGACCTTGAGGGTCAAGCAGTACCTCCAGGGTATTGCTACCCGTAACCCCATCCGTGACATCTATAGGGACAAACATCTCTAGTGTATCGGCATACAACACTCGATCAAATGTCTTAGAAACACTGACAACCCTACCCGAAGGCAAGGTCTGATTGATGCTGATATCCAGGGAATCAAAAGTGGTACGGCCAAAATTCTGTACGATCACCTCTACTCGAAAAGAGTCTTGCGATGCCAATACCTCATTACCTTGCAACGACGTGGCCCGAACTGAGCCATCATTGATCTCGTAATCTGGTGAGTTGGCACCAAACGCCGTATTCGCAGGATCGCCTTGCAAAAGCATGGGATATACCTGAGCTTGCGCGGAAGTGCTGGTTGAAGCGCCCAGATATCTTGAGCCCACCTCCACCATGATCCCGCCGAGGGTACTGGCAAATGTCGTACTGTCGCCGTAGGCAACTTCATAGAATAGACGTGAGTAGGTGTTGAGCGATGTTGATAATGCCAAGTCCGTATGGGCAATGAAATTGGTCGAACCCTTGTCTCCCAAGGTGACCCAGTTTTCACCAAAAGATCGAGCGCTGGCAAAGATCTCCCCGGCATTACAACCATTGACCAAGAAGACCGATGGATACCGACCCTTATTATTGAAGCGATCGGCAGGATCTACTTCGATGTCGGTGATGGCAGGTCCGGAGTGACCAAAGAAAGTGATCATACCGACGCCACGATTCACTTCTTCTCGGATATTGAGAAATTCGACGTTGGCCGTGGTCTCCTTACTTAGTGTCGCCGATCGGCCACCCAAAAAGTCCTCTTCCGCGATCTCGGCATAGTTTGAGACATATCCTCGGAATCGGCTCAGCTCGAAGGCATTTTGACCACCACTCAATTGGATCATATTCTTACGCCAAAGGGCATCATAGGGAACCGCCTCGTGTTCTGCAATCTTGTTTAAGTAGGCCCGCACCTCCTCAGCACTGATCGCAGTCAATCGCCCAATCCCAATCCGAGGAAGCAATGACCCTTCAAACACCCCAAACAACATGTCGCTACCAGGCGTACCATAGGTGGGAACAAAGTGCTCTACGTCCCTTTGACGGTAGAAGTCACTGTTGACCGTACGCCCACGCCCGACGATGAACATCGAGCGGAGATTACCGGTTTCGAAGCCCATCTGCACCATGTTGCGAACCGCCAATGGCGTCGGTACCCCATAGCCAAACTGGTCATAGACTTCCTGAATATTGGCAACAACTGCATCATAACTTCCTCCCGCCTCACTCCGACGATAGGTCGCGTAGTCTACCACGGGATCCGCGTTGGCAACCGAATCGGCCCGTCGCAGGTCAGGATGAGTCAAAATCAAATAGTTGGCAGTCGATAGATCGATCTCCTCAAAAGCGAGCCCTTCGATGCTCGATACAGTTTTC
>JBCCXG010000140.1:0-11217 GCA_039191945.1 Bacteroidota bacterium | reverse complement strand
CCGGCCGCTTTCATTTGATGGTAAAAAGCCCCCACCCCATAAGCGTTGAGTAGCCGTACCGCCGGGATATTCAGGGAATAGATCAGCGCTTCATTGGCTGGAGTCACTCCCGAAAACTTCTCTGAAGCATTGCTCGGAGAAAAGCTGCTGTAATACGTAGGTACATCTTTGATCAAGGTCTTGGGCAGAATCAGCCCCTCATCGATGGCGAGGGCGTAGAGAAAGGGCTTCAGAATCGAGCCTGAGGATCGAGGAGCCTGCACGCCATCTACCCTACCGGCGTTGTCCAGGTCGTGATAGTCTTGTGATCCGACATATGCGGCAATTTCGCCGGTGGTGTTGTCGATGACGAGCGCACTGGCATTCCGGATGCCGAGTAGGGACTGCTTGGCCAAATGTTGCTGTAAGAAGAAATTGGTTTCCCCTTGAATCTCCGGATCGATCGTTGTTTGTACGACATCCAAGTCATTCTCCTGGTGGATGCGATCAGCAAGATGTGGGGCTTGCAGGTCGAAAGGAATCAGTACGTTGGGAATCGGCTCCAGCAAGGAGAGGGCATAGATTTCCTCGGATATGACACCCTGTGCCTTGAGCTTTTCAAGCAGAAAATTCCGTTTTTCTAGCAGTGCTTCCTCCTGTCGTGAAGGAAAAATGACACCTGGGGCATTGGGAAGTATAGCCAGCAGCGACGCCTCTGACCAGGTTAACTGATGAGGGGGCTTTCCAAAGAACCTATGAGATGCGGCCAAGTATCCTCGCACATTGCTGCCATAGGGCGCATGGGTCAAATAAGCCGTTAGAATTTCCTCTTTCGTCAAGTGGACTTCGAGCTTTAGGGCTAGAACGGTTTCCAACAGCTTATTTGCGATCGTCCGGGAGCTATTGTGGATCATACGTGCCACTTGCATGGTAATCGTGCTGCCACCGCTGACGACGCGTCCATGGTATATATTCCAGTAAGCTGCCCGCAGCAGCGCCACAGGATTGATCCCGGGATGGCGATAGAAGTATTGGTCCTCGAACGCAAGGACCGCCTCTATTAGGTTCTGGGGCATGCTGTCCTGTAGCTGGGGAGAGAGCAGGTACTGCTCCTCTTCATTCAGGTACACTCGAAGGATACTGTTGTCCTTTGCTAGAATCACTTGACTGTAATCGGATCGCAGTTGCTGATCTCCAAGGGGAAAGACGAGGTATCCACACAGAAGCAGGAAGCTACCGGCCAAGGTGGCGATTGCGCCCCTTTTCACTATCGCTTTGATCCCCTTCATGTTTTACTTCGATCGGACAACGACAGATTGGGCTTTACGCGTAGACTGGTAGTCGCTATTGTACATGGCTTCGCAAACCGTGCCAGGAAGCGTGTAGGCTCCTTCGGTGATCGCATTTACTTTCACGATGAAGTCCAGGCGCTCTTTGCCCATGTCAAAAAACCACATAATGCGGTCATCTCTGATATCCAGGTACTCCTCTTGGCCCGTCTTATAACTGCTCATCCATCCGGGCAGCAGCTCCCCGGACAGCCTCGTGTTTTCAATCTCCCAACCTGAGGGCAGCATTTGGACCAGAGCGACTTCGTCAATGGTAGGCACCGGACTGATGTTACTGACCTGGTACCTTCCATAAAAGACGTCACCTTGCTTGACAGAGGAAATGTCGATGACATCGCCTTCTTCACTGAACCAAGTGATATCCACCTTCAGATTTTTGTCCTGATCTTCGGACTGGTCAACTAGGGGTACACCATTGCTAGACAGCGTGGCGAACAGCTTCGGCGTATTTACATCTTCACTTAGACGTACCTTAAGCTGTCCGCCGTACCCTTCGTTCATGTACTGGGCAAGCTTATTGGCCTCTTTAAATGAGGTCGTACTGCCATCGGGAAGTGTGATCTGACCCTCGATAACCAAGTCGTCGCCGGGCACAATACCCGCATAGTCAAAGTAGCTGCCCATTCCAATCAGCATCTGACCCAAGGTCTGCGTAGAATACCAGTTTCTGGAAGAAAGCTGCTCTGCCAAGGCCTTAGCCATGAGTGCCGCATCATCTTCACGCTCCAGGATCACCAGGCATCTTAGGATGATGCCCAGGTCTCGGTATCGGGAACCGTAGGTGTGTGAAAACTCAGAGTAGTCTTCCACCTCCTGCGAAATCTGCTCCACATCGCCCTGTACTTTGTCAAGGGCGCCAGCCAATTTGTATGCAGCGACCAATTGCCATTTTTGGGCGCTATTCATTTGTTCATAATGATTCTGCTTGAGCAGGTTCATTTCACTCAAAGGCGCTTCATTAGCCAGCGCCAGAATAAAGGCCCGATTGACGCGTGTCATAAGCCACTTTTCATCCGTATCAGGTTGTCGAGACTTTCTCTCGAGGTATCGAATGATCCCACTGAGCATACCTTCTGGTACAGCGTAGCCCTGACGATCCGCATCGATAAGAAACTGGCCTGCGTAGTTACTGCCCCATTCCGACGCCTCGTTGCCTCCTGGCCAGTAAGAGAATCCGCCGTTGCTCAACTGGAACAAACTTAACCTGGAAATAGCCGCATTGATGTTGTCATCGATCTCTCTGGAGAGCTTGGGGTCCGAAGCCAATAGTTCCTTCAATGCAAGTTGCGGATAGGCGGAAGACGTCGTTTGCTCGATGCAGCCGTAAGGATATTGGATTAACCAGTACAGCCGATGCATGAAGTCGAGGTTCGGGAAGACCGCCAGATGCAGCCGCGCGTTGTTAGTACCGTCCAGCCCCAGTTTGGGCAGGTCGAAGGTGATCTCCTGGCCAGGTTCGATCGTTTGGTCCTCTTGGGCGTAGACACGAGCAGCACCAGGTGAGACTGCAACATCTGCTTCATAAAGGCTCTCGGCACTACTGGCTTTGGCCCTAATGACAATCTTAGACTGACCAATGGCCTCCTTCGCACTAACATTGAAATAAAACATCTGGTCCCCCTCTTCATTGAAGGTGTGACTGAAGCCGGACTCTCCCTGGACCTCAAGTGGTCCTTCGGTCTCGATGTTGATCGTGGTGGCGCCGATGTTGGATCGAGTGGCAATTACATTCACCGGTATCTTAAATGTATCACCTGGCTTCAGCGCACGAGGCACAGTGGGCAATACGATCAAGTCACTCTTCACGGGCACTGTCTTTTCTGCGGTCCCGTAGCGGTTTCCTCTCGCGGAAATGGCCATAACACGCACCGATCCTACGTAATTCGGCATCTCAAAGCTCAATGTGGCCTTGCCATTCGCATCCGTCGACACCGGACCCCGAAATAGACAGACGGGCTTAAAGCGTTTTTTCTTCTCGAAGGGGTCAACCTGCGATTCCCGATAGTCACCATCCCCGCCAATGGAAAATGTTTTGAAAACGTCCTCCTCATTGGCACCAATGACAAAACCAAACATGTCGTAGGTTTCAATGTCCAAGCGGATCTTCTTGTAAAACTCCTTCCACGGATCTGGTGTCTTGAAGTTCGTGAGGTCAAGTAACCCCTCATCAACCACTGCCACGGTCAAATAAGTCGACTTACCACTGGCGGTCGAGATATCCACATCAAATTGCTGTTTGGGCATCAACTCATCGGGCATACTAATGATCAGCTCTTCTTTGGTGCTGGGGTCAAACACCTTGATCGGAAGGATACCAAACATCCTGGAGGGCCGATCGTTGACGGTCTGGCTATGGGCCTGCAGGACCGTCACTGTAGCGTAGACGTTCGGCGCCATCTCTGGGGTGATGGGAATAGAGACCGACATACTCTCCTGACTGGCGGCAGGTTGCACCCACTTCGTAGACAGGATCTCCTCCCCTTGCTCAATTGTCAAGAGCACATTGCCTTGTTGAGGGGATGGAAAACTGATGGATGCCGTCTCTCCCACTTGGTAGGCTTGCTTATCTGATTTCAAGATCAAGGTGCCCGCGTTTTGATCCCCGGAGGGAATAGCGCCGTACGGATAGGCACTAAGGAAAATGCTCGAAGTATGTCCTTGGTACACGGCATCTTGTACTTCAATGAGGTACTGACCTCTTTGCGCGGGCTGGAAGGGGAGATTGGCAAACGGCATGGATGAGTTCATCGTACCCTCTTCGACCAGCCGAGTGTGGGTATCTGTCTTGTACCTGAGCTTAAACTCCCTAAAGCTGTCATATTGATACCACCAACGAGACTCATTGCGGTAGATTCTGTAGACCAGTTCGCGGCCTGCGACCGCGTTTCCCTCATGATCCACGGCTACGACCGGTATATCGCTCCGAGTGTTGAGTTTGATGTATCGATCTGTATCGTCAATCCCCACATAGTGGCTAAAGGGGTGGATGTCAATAAAGGTCCAGGCATCGTTGGGTCGACCGCCTTCCTCCTGCACACTTGCGAGGATCTTCGCCTTGATCGGAGTTGATGCGCTTTGGAGGTTGGGGATGTTCCAGTTGACCGTGGCTTTGCCCTCTGCATCGAGGGACCCAGAGCCAATCTGAGTACGGGCACGCTGAAAATCCACCATTTTGTCCTTGAAAGTGTATTGGCTGAACTTGGGAAACGGGTTACTCAGATCAAATACCTGTACCTCCGTATCATAGGGTAACCCGGGCGCAGGTGTCCCAAACAAGAACCTGCTTTCTATATCAATTTGGATGCTTTTATTTTCCGGCAGCACGGTGCGCAGGGAAGGCGTCACCAGTACCTTCAGTCGGTTGGCTACCACCGTTTCTATCTTGAGGTCATGATGGAAATAATTGTTACCGATGTTGAGTTGAGCGTCCCAATTACCGGTAGGTGCATCCTGGTCCGTCACCAGCAAGAAATTGTAGAAGCCATCTCGTGAGGTGTTTTGCGTGGCCTCATACACCATCGTACCCTCAGGGTTGAACAACCTTAGCCGAACGGGTACATCGCTTCGGGAACTGGAGGAAAAACGTACAATGCAGGACAGATTGATGGAGTCTCCAGGGCGGTAGACGCCTCTTTCGGTATAGGTATACGCGCGCGTTTTGAGATCGCTTGAACTGATCCCCCCAACATCAAATCCTGATTTGTTCCATCGCATTTCGCTAGGCTTGATGATGCTGATCTGATCCCCTTTTTCGGCTCGCAGGTACCGAGCCGAATACGAGCTCCGGATGGTCGCCACCCCCTGATCATTTGTGACCGCAGAGGAATTCCTGTTGTAGCTGTAGCTGGTCACCTTGACCCCAGGTAGCGGTTGCCCTGTCTTCAGGTCTGTCGTGAAAACCCGATAGCTTTCGTCGGCATGCTTCGCCAACAGCCCGATATCACTGATGGTAAATGGCTTGTAGATCTGTCCTTTTTTCTGGAAGTACCCCAGATTGTTCTCCTCAAGCGCGACCAGCACATCTCTTGGATTAAAGTTGATACGGATCAGATACAAACCATTTTGATAGTCATCGAAGACCTTACTCAGGTCCAGGTTGTGTAGCAGCCACTCGTTCTGCTCCGCACCGATCTCCAACGTTTGGTTATAAATAATGGCGCCGACGCTGGATACGTAGTCTTCTCGGAAGTCATTGTTGCGCTCTTTAGAGCTATTGAGCTGCTCATACCGAAAAAAGTCATTGACGTCCTCGTTGAATACCCTTTTGATTTCAACATGGACACGCTGCAGATTGGCGGTCAGGAACTGCAGTCGCTTTTAATTCGGTGTAGGCATGTAGATGCCGCGACTTGCGAACTGCACCTGGGGCTGAATATCAGAAAACGTAACTTCTCGACTAATGTTAGCTTCCGTTTGCGTACCCCACTTACTTTTAAGCCCAGACTGGATGCGAAGGGAATATTTCGTACCGAACTTAAAGTCACCATTCAGAACCAGAAATCTTCCCATTTTCTGCGCGGTGAATGGGACGGAGGGACTGACCGATACGAAGCCATCGATGTTCTGATCCTTGTCCAATTCGTCCGAAAACTTCAACATCACTTGTGGCTTCTTGCCCGATTCATCCCGCTCCAGCTCCACAAGATCCATGGATTTCAATGGAACGACCTTCACAGTTCGCTCCAGGTTTTCCTCGAGATCTAACCGGTCGGCGTCCAACTTGAACTGGTAGTCTTTTGCGCTTGACCCTCTGGTCAGTTTACCACTGACAAAACTGAAGGCCTTGTCCCCTTCCTGACTCCAGTTGAGGTCAGCGGAAGAAAATGAAGCTGCGCCCTGGACGTCTTCGAGTGATGTTTCTTGCGAAAAGGTGACCTTACCCCTGTAAACGAGATCCTGCGGGTTTGCTGGGTTGAGTAAGTCAAGTTCCCCGTTGAAGGAGACCAGCTCACGCCCGTCTACATAGAATTTGAATTCAAAAGTCTCTACCTCGAAGGACTCTTTCAGTAACTTCAAGTCGACCTTACCCTGATAGTTGATTCGGGAGGCCAATGATTGCTCTGGTTCAAAAACCAGCCGGCTATTGGTGGCCCAGTAAGCTTTACCGCCAATCGCAGGCTCGAATTGGATGGGACTCACAATCTCCTGATTGAGTGCATCCTCCGCCACCACGGCGTCATTGAACTGAATTTCGATGGTACTCTCAGGCAATATGGACCCAGATGTGGCATAGTTAATGATCCTGGCAATCTCCGGGGAATATTGGATTTCCGTTTCGTCTTTCTCCTCGGGTTGAGTCGTACATGCAGATACGATGATGAAAAGCAAAAGATAGCTGGCAAGTGATCTACTCGTGCGCATAGCTGATGAGGTCTAGTTAGGCAATCGGGGCTGAAATTAGAAAAATTTTGATCTAATCCTAATTAAATCGGCTGGGGGGAAGAATCATATCAGTGGCGTGCCGCTCGACCCCTCTTTCTCTCGGAAAAATGCCAAACCTCGAAGAACGACTGGAATTAGATGAATGCAAGTTGTAAGATGTTGTATGCTAGGTATCATTTGGCTGTGAATAGGTTCGGGGCCCTGGGACAAAAAGGCTACCGGTAGCTTACATTTTTAAATGGCTGCTCCATCTGCTAATTTGGATGTGTGATTGTTCGTCATGGTGAACGATCCAACAACTTAAACATTTTTTGAACTGATGATTGGCACAATGATAAAGCAAAGTGCTGCTGTCCTGCTTGGTGTGATTTTTTGTAATGCACCGTTATTAGCTATACATTTCGAAACACGTACTACCCCTGTCTTCGAATGGCAGCAATGGGAGCTGCTCGATGACAGCTGGTCAGGCAATCCATTTGACGTGGTCGCGCATGTGACCTTCACGAAGCAGTCCACCGGTGAGACCCGATCCACCGAGATGTTCTACGTCGGGGACAATCGTTGGCGATTTCGTTTCACTGGATCAAGTATCGGGAGCTGGAGCTTCACCACTTCTGCTGATGATCCTGATTTAAACGGGCACACGGGAGTTGTCGAAGTCCTTCCCAATCCGGACAGCAGTGCGCAGGGTTTTCTTACCAGCTCGGGCAACAAGTATGCGATCGAAGTGGGCAACGACGGTCGATTGAAAGGCTTCCTACTCAACATCTTCCAGAACGATCGTGAGCACACGCCCTATAAACACACACACATCACGGACTTTGAGGGGGCGCCCGCCTCGAAAATGAGCCAGTACCTGGACTACGCCAAAGCCCAAGGCTTCACTGCTGTCTACGTCATGCTCAATCACAACCTTTTGCAGTGGGGTGCCTATGGGCACAATGAACACAGCAGTGAATCGCCAGATTTACAGGCTTTCCACTTATTGGATACGCTTATCACCACCGCGCATGACCAAGGGATGTACATCTACTTTTGGAGATGGGGCGATGAATTTCGAAAATGGACGCCGGCGGGACTCTCGGGAGGCATCAACGGTGCTGTGGATAAGCGGATCACGCGATATATGGCGGCTCGCATGGGACCCCTTCCTGGATGGGCGATGGGCTATGGCTTCGATCTGCATGAATGGGCCAATGACCATGTCGACGAGTGGCAGCAGTACTTTCATGACAAGTTGGGCTGGCCACATCTGTTGTCAGCAAGGTCCCGTGTTTTTCAGGACGCCATCTCGGTCATTCAAGGGTATGCGCAAGGCAGTAAAGTGGTCACAAGCCCAAACAAGGGTCTGAAGACACGAGAAAACCCCTCCTATGCCGAACTGGTCAGGATGAGTTCCGAGTACCTAGATCGCCCTCACCTGCTCGAGGAGCGCAATGTTCAAGGCCGCTGGGGCGTGAGTGATGATGACACGCGACTATTGCTTTGGAAGACCGCCATGGCCGGGGGCATTGGAGGGTGGTACGGCCATTTTAGTGACGATGTGGTCTTTGGTGGCGATCGAGGATACGCCAACAGCAGTCAGCTGCTGTGCCATCGCCTCTTTTGGGAACATCGTTTTCTCCTGGACTTGGAAGTAGAGAACCATCTATCTTCTGACGATCCTTGGGTCCTGCAGTCAGCCAGTAGTGACCACCTCATAGCCTTCCAGACGCAGGTATCAGAGGTCTCATTGGATTTAAGTGGCTGGAGGGGACCAGCGGAAGTGGTTGCCGTGGATACGAAGCTTGCTTATGCCGAAGTGGCACTTGGAGAGATCACTCCTGGCACGCACTTGATCAACTTGCCCTACTCCTCGGATTGGGCGATTGCGGTGGGCGACTTCAGCTCAGGCGCAGTGGAACAAAATCGACAGCCCATGGCCAACCTTGTGGCCAACTTGACTGCTGGGCCAGCGCCTCTCACGGTTACCTTTGATGCGACGAACTCCCAGGACGCGGATGGTGACAGCCTGTCCTTTCACTGGGACTTCGGTGATGGCGATGTAGCTGATCTCTCGCTTGTTGATCATACCTTTCAGACATCTGGAGACCACACGGTCGTGCTTACAGTCAACGACGGTCACGGCGGCTTCGCGATCGATAGCTTGATGATTACCGTATTCGATGCACCGATTCCGGTGACCGGAGTCTTATTGGATCAGGATACCGTCACTCTGACAGCGCACGAGACGGTATCACTCGTATTCGAAGTACAGCCAGACAGTGCCAGCGATCCGTCGGTTATTTGGACTTCGGCAGATCCTCAGGTTGCGGAGGTAGATGCCAATGGACTGTTGAGTGGATTATCACAAGGGATTACGACTATCACCGTTAACACTGTAGACGGGGGCTTTTCGGACCAGCTGACCGTATCGGTTCAGGCGGCTCCAGAGGGCGCCTTGGACAACGTGACCTATGACGATCAACCGGCTACACAATACGGGGTGCACGAAATCGCCTTAGCGGGAGATGGCTCCGTAGCGCGGCCCATGGACACCGATCTCACCGTCACCTTCACCACGCCGTCCGGCATTCAATACGAAGTCAATGGCTTTTATGACGAAAGCGATGATTGGAAAGCGAGGGTTTACCTTCGGGAAACCGGCACTTGGACATGGCGCTCAGCTTCCGCCGATGACGCGAACCTGGACGGAGCCACAGGTAGTTTCCAGGTCTGGCCTTCTTCTTTGAGAGGAAAATTGCAACAACACGAGTTCCGGCCCAATGCCTGGCAGACCGAGGATGGTCAGTGGTTTCTGAATATCGCCGATACCCCCTATTTCTTGTTTCATCCCAACGAGGACAAGTGGCAGGAATACGTTGAGGAGATCGCTGATTTAGGCATTACCATGATGCGATCCTCCGTGTTGGGCGCGCTGAACCCCAATGTCCAGGATCCGGGAGGTTGGGAAATGATTTTTACCGACGACAGCTACAACGAGCTGGACATCGAACACTTTCAAAGGACCGACCTTAGGATCAAGTGGTTGCTCAACCACTTTCCGGACATGTACATCCAGCTGATCCTCGTTCCTCGATCCAACACCGGTTACAACAAAGATGAGTCCTTTTGGAAAAAGCTGTCCACTACGCAAAAAGACCGCTACCTTAAGGAGGTGTTGGCACGATATGGCGCCTTCCCTCAAGTGTTTTTCCAAATCGCGAATGACTACAACTGCACGACCCGAAACAACGTGGCCATGTTTGACTATATCGGTAATTACCTGGAAAGTCAAGATCCGTGGTCGAGTCTCACATCGACCGGATGTGTCCGCGGAGCACAATTTCCTTTCGTTGACCGGGCATGGTCAGACTACGTGCACATCGAGACCTTGGACGCACTGGCAGCTGACCAGGTGAGGGACTACCCATCAAACATGCACGTATTTGCGGGGGAGGATCGCTACGAGACACATCGACCGATGGATCACCCGGCAGTATTCATGAGGAGGATCATGTGGTCCTGGCTGCTGTCAGAGGGTTCGGCCTGCTATGGTGGACAATGGCGTTCTATAGAACCGTATAGCACCACTACGCTGACTGGACTCGATGATATTCGTTACATCAAGGACTTCATCGTCGGTCATTCCATAGACTTAAGCCGCTTTGACGACCGGGATGATGCGGTTGATGCCCAGGCTGGAGCGGCTGAAAGACCTCAAGTAGCTTACGCACCCCTTGACAATCGGTGGCTCGTCTATCACCCCAACGCCACCCGGTCGGATCAGTCGGCCAATGTAAGCTCGGAAACGGCTTCCTTCCGATTTGATGATTGGTCGGCTGCGACTTACGATTACGTATGGATGAAAGCCGACGATGGCCAGACCGTCTCTGGTTCCCTCAACCACCCGGGGGGAGGTGTGGTATGGACGAGTCCCTGGCCGGGTATTGATGTCGTACTCTACGCCTGGGATGCCGGAGACTATCAACCGATTGTCGTCTCTGGGGTATCCATGGATCAGGAGGATACCCTATCTCTCTTTGTTCAGCAGCAAGTGCAGCTGTCTGCCACGGTTGTTCCATTGGAAGCGAGTACGAGATCTGTCATCTGGAGCTCGGAAGATCCGCAAGTAGCGACCGTCAATGCACTGGGGCAAGTCACTGCAGTTAGCCAAGGTACAACCGCAGTGATCGTAACTACTGTCGACGGTGGGTTTCAAGACTCGGTGGCGATTGAAGTGACAGAAGCAGAAGGCTTGACCTGGATCGAAGATTTTTCGGGATGGCCAAATGGCACGACGGTGGATAATGGGCCTACAGCCTGGGAAGCACATCAGGATGGACGCTCCAAAAGCGGTGGACTATTTGGTGTGCAAGATGAGGCGCTTCTGGTGAACGCGACCAATACGAAGGACAGTAAGTTCGTGACCTGGGCCAGCGAGGTCATCGACATCTCAGGCTACGGCACAGTCAATGTTTCCCTCGACTTGCAATCGGAGGGCGTCATGGAGGACCGCGGCCAATGG
>JBCCXG010000139.1:0-11313 GCA_039191945.1 Bacteroidota bacterium | reverse complement strand
TGATGGATAGGTTGCGGTCGGTTTGCTTGTTCAGCTCTTTCTGAATCGCAACGCTGTACGCATTGTCGTAGAGGATGCCCACCGTGAGTAGGACTAACTCCTCAAATTCCCCAAGATTGGTGCCTTTCATAACTTTCGTAAATGTAAGTAAAATAATTTATTTCGTAATTGTAAGTATTATAAAAGTGATGGAGGTCGGTGGAAGGTATTTCTCGTGAGACACTTGCTCAATTAATGAGCATTAGCTGTAACTATTGTCTAAATTCTCCGTTAGAAGTTCATATTACCTATTCACTAAGCCACTTAAACTCATGAAAACTATTGAGCAAATAGCTGTTTCCATCGCTTTTTTGGGAGTAATGATGAAAATGATGGCTATTGCTGGTGGTGATACGGTACTTGCGGCTTCGCTATTAATATTAGCTTTTTCATACAGTCCCTTTGGCCTTTTCTTGTTTAACCACATTCCTGTCTCAAGATGGTTCGACCGAAAAGCGTATATGGGAATGACCGCAGCAAGGGCTTTGGGTTCATTTGCCGTAGGTGTAGTCTGCTCTGTTCTCGTTACTGGGATACTCTTTAAGCTGCTTCAGCTACCGGGTGCCCGAGAGATGATGTGGATGGGTTTTGTGGGTGTTGGGATGCTTGGTATCAGCGTTGCTTTTAGGTCACTATCGGGCCTACGGCCTGGGGCTTTTGCGCGAGGACTTTTCCGAAGGGCTGCGGTTTGGGTAGTGCTGGCTTTTGCGCTTTATATGACACCCGGTGTCGTGTTAGTAGAAGCTTTTTACCGACAGCATCCCGAGTATATCGAAGCGTATAAGCGGGCGGCAGCGGATCCTCAAAACGAGAGACTGCAGTGGGAAGCGGAAGAAATCAGAAGCCAGCTTTAGTCCTTGAGGAATCGAAAAAAACCTGCTGGTCTCAAGCTGAAATTGCTTAGCTTCGGATGGCGGGAGCCGTCTCGAGGCGGTGGCGAAACAACGAATTTTTCAACCCAACGAAAGACCTGCTTTTTTGCGTGCTTTAACCTATTTATGATATGAAGGAATTGTTGGAATTCTCTATTGTCGGTGTCAACATTATCCCTACGGGCTTGCTGATATTTGTCCTGCTTTATTGGCTGGTCTCGATGATCGGAGTCATCGATTCTGAGGCACTTGATATCGATCTCGATGTGGATGCGGACCTCGACGCGGACGCCAGCTTTGGCGGAGCCTCGGTGCTCTCTTTCTTCAATATCGGTGACATGCCTTTGATGATCTTCGTGAGTTTTTTCACGTTTCCTCTCTGGGCGATTACCCTAATTGTGAATGACTTTTTAGGCATTAGTGCTTTCCTCGGAGGGCTACCTATATTTCTCGGTGCCTTCGTCGTATCGCTCTTTATTGCCAAGTTTTTGACCTATCCGATTGCCAAGATCTTTCGGAAAGCCAAGCAGAATACAGAAGCATTGGATAACATCGTAGGACAGGTATGTATTGCGAAACTACCGATCTCAAATAGCCAGGCCGGTCAGGCAGAGATCAAAGTAGGCGGCACAGCGGTGCTCATCAATGCTCGAACCAACAACAAAGGCGCGGTGGTCCAAAAGGGTGATCGTGCACTCGTCATCGATTTCGATGAAGCGGGTAAGTTTTATTTTGTCGAACCTTATTCTTAAATACTACACTTATGCTCGAATCAATCGGTATTGTGGGATTGGTGTTGATCGCCGTCGTCGCCATTTCCTTTCTCATCTTCGTTATCAAGATGTATCGCAAAGCCCTGCAGGGCCAGGCGCTTGTGCGAACTGGCATGGGAGGTACAAAGGTCCAGTTTTCAGGAATCTTCGTGGTACCGGTGATCCACAAACTGGAGATCATGGACATTACCCTCAAGACCATCGTGATTTCTCGGACTGGACGTGAGGGCCTGATCTGTAAGGACAATATGCGGGCGGATATCAAGGTGACGTTCTTTGTGCGGGTCAACCAAACGACCGAAGATGTTACACAGGTCGCCCAGTCGATCGGTAGCGCCCGGGCATCTCATCAGGATCAAATAGAGTTGTTGTTCGACGCCAAATTTTCGGAGGCTTTGAAAACGGTGGGTAAGAATTTCGATTTCGTTGAGCTTTACAACAGTCGGGATCGATTCAAGCAAGATATTATCAACATTATCGGTACGGACCTCAATGGTTATGTGCTGGACGATTGTGCGATCGATTACCTCGAACAGACCCCAAGGCATGACCTTGATGAAGATAACATCCTTGATGCGGAGGGTATCAAAAAGATCATCGACCTGACTGCGACGCAGAAGATGCTGGCCAATCAGATCGAACGTGAGAAGGAAAAGACCTTAACCAAGCAAGACGTGGAGGCTCGGGAGACCATTCTTGAGTTGGAGCGACAGCAGGCGGAAGCCGAAGCCCGCAACCATAAAGAGATACAGACAGTCAGGGCACGTGAGGAGGCGGAGACGGCCAAAATAGAGGAAGAAGAGCGCCTGAAATCCGAGCGGGCCAGGATTACTACCGAGGAAGAGATCGGTGTGGCTGAGGAGAACAAGCAGCGTGAAATCTTGGTAGCCTCTAAGAATAGGGAAAGAACTGATGCGGTCGAGACGGAAAAAGTAGATCGGGCCCGACTACTAGAACTTACGGAAAAGGAGCGATTCGTAGAGATTGCTCGAATTGAAAAGGAGAAGGCCGTCGAGGAGGAGCGAAAGAACATACAGGATGTGATCCGCGAACGCGTTTCCATCGAGAAAACCGTGGTGGAGGAGAAAGAGCGTATGAAAGATATCGAGGAGGTGGCGCAAGCAGAACGAACCAAAAAAGTGGCAATCACCCTGGCGGAAAAAGATGCAGAAGAGGCCTTGGTCAAAGAGATCAAAGGTGCCGAAGCCAAAAAGCAAGCATCTGAGCACCTGGCCAAGCAAGCTTTGATTGATGCGCAAGCCAAGGAGAGCGCAGCTACGCACGAAGCACAAGCCAAGAAAACGTTGGCGGAGGCGCAGGCTTCAGAGGCTGCGGCGATTGGTTTGTCGGAGGCTCAAGTCATGGAGGCAAAGGCTGCCGCTCTCGAGAAGGAAGGAGATGCCCAGGCGTCCGTCATCGAAGCTCAGGCGGCGGCGGAGGCCAAAGGGATTCGTCAAAAAGGTCTGGCACAAGCAGAAGCGGATGAGCACATCGGCTTGGCGCAAGCCAAAGTGATGAAGGAGCAAGGGCAATCAGAGGCATCCGTGATTGACTTGAAAGCAGATGCAGAGAAGAAGCGTGGCCTGGCTGAAGCGGACGTGATGAAGGAGAAGTTCAGTGCCGACGCGGAAGGTATCCGCCAGAAGGCCGAAGCCATGAAGGCACTTGATGATGTAGGTCGAGCCCACGAGGAGTTCAAGTTGAAGCTGCAGACGGAGAAAGAGATCGAGATGTCTCGCATCCAAATTCAGCAAGAGATCGCTATGTCTCAGGCCACAGTGATCGCCGAGGCCCTGAAGGCAGCTAACATCGACATTGTAGGTGGTGAAACGATGTTCTTTGAGCAGATCGTCGGTTCGATTACCAAGGGCAAAGCCGTGGAGTCATTGATTAGCAGCAGTGACGTCCTTACACAGGTCAAGGACACTTTCTTCGCCTCCGGTAATGGAAGTAATTTCAAGGAGCGGCTGCGAGACTTTATCGACCAGTTTGGTATGTCGGCAGATGATGTGAAAGATCTCAGTATCTCCGCGTTACTCCTACAGATGGCCAAAAAGGCCGCCAACTCGGAGGAAAAGAACGTCATCCAACAACTGGGAACCATTGCGGATGTCCTCGGCGTCACGGATCAGAAGGTGTCGTCCCTGAAGCTATGACGAGCAGGGTGCGGGCAGTGATGGCATCGCACTCCTCTGACTCAATTTACCATCCCAATTAAAACGAGTTATTTGATGGCAGAAGAGATTGCTGATAAAGGCAGGACCGCGCTGGAGGGTGGGACGTATGAGATCCTCCAAAGCCGCATCGAGAAAAACGCAGACAGGCTCAATACTACGTTAGGACACCTCAACGCGGAAAGAAAGCGGGTTTTTGGGTCCATCGAGACCAAGGTATTAGCTACTGAGCGGGTGACCACGGACAACAACTGTGTGCCCTGGGACATGCATGCCCTGGGTAATCGGTTTCTGTTTGGCTACAACGTCCTCGTAGGTCTGCGCAGCGAGGTGAAGCCCGAAGACGTGCTCAGTTGTTATGAATATCGGGAGGATCATACTTTTCATGAACTGCCGCTGGAGGAGCTGATTCACGATCCTGTATTTCTCGATGACTTTCAGAAGCTGTACAAATACTATCGACATACCCAATTTCTTCGATTTGCGGAGGTCGGTCCCTTCCTTCACATGGTCTTTCGGATTGGCAAAGAGGTGACGGACCTCAAGACTTTCAAGTGGGCCCTCAAGGGGGATGAGCTGGTCTATGTGGACAATCGAAGCGAGCATGAATACGAATTTCCGCCGCAGCAAGACTTTGAGTGGACGCGTACTAGGCGGGAAGATTTCCGCGAGGGCTTGCATCCCCATGTATCGATCAGAGATCGCGTGTTTGTAGAAACGGTGGGCGGTGATCTCACAGTGAAGATCGAGGACAACACCGAAGATGGAGCTGGCATTTATAGCGAAGAGGTGGACAATCGTGAGCAGACTTTGGCCGACGGCGATATCCAGTTTGCGGAGCTGGACCATTTGGTGCTTATGAAGGTACGCCCTTACCAAGAGGACTATCGCTATTTGCTTTACAATGACAAGCTCAAGGAAGTACGCCGCATCGATTCGATGAAAGATGCGTGCAGACTGCTCCCGGATGGCCATGGCATCATCTTTAGCGATGGCTACTATTTGCAATCTGGCGTATTCAAACAGTTTGACTATGATCTGGAAGACATGCTTTTTGAGCGCCGGATCACCTCCTTGAATGGCGAAGACTACCTCTACGTTTTTTACAATCGCCAACACGGGATTTTTTTATTGCTCAATTACAATCTGATCTCGCAGCAGGCGGAGAATCCCCTCATTTGTCACGGCTTCACGATCTTTGAAAATGGTGAAATGTGCGTCTTCAAGGCAGATGGTGACGCCAAGCGCCACCATGCCATTCAAGTGTGGCAGACACCCTATACCGGCCCCAATTTTCAGAGTGAGGAAAGGGATGATTCATTTCTGCAAAAGATCGGTAACAAGAGTGTCGTGCGTGTCATGGCAGAGTGCCAAGAGATCATCAATCTGGTCAACAAGGAAGAGGTCTATGCTGACCTTTATCTGGACATTATCAAAAAGTGCACCGATATCATTGATACCTACCATTGGCTCGACAAAGAGGATGGCTACAATCTGCTGGAGCCACTCAAGGATATCCGTACGGTAGCTGAATCCACGGTCGACGAATTTGACAAGGTCCGTAAGCTCCAAGAGAATACTGCTCGTCGACTGACCGAGCTCGAAGTAGCTAAGGATGCGGTGCTGAAAAAGTCGAAAGCCTCGTTTGGCAGTATCACCTTGTACGTCGATGCGCTGGGTGAAGTCCGTGCGGTCAGAGGTGAGGTCCTGAGCGCCAAAGACCTACGATACGTCGACGTCGAGCTATTGGACAGCTTTGATGTGCAGCTGGCCGAGGCGTCGGATCAGCTATCGGAAAGTTGCATTCGTTTTCTGGCGCAGGAAAGAGCCCTTGCTCCCTTCGAAGAGCAGGTCCAGCAATTCGAGACCAAAATCGAAGAAATCAAGAAGGTAGTGGACGCGGACGAGCTGCAAGTCACGGGTGAAAAGATTGCCCAAGAGCTTGATCTTTTGATTGAGACCGTGAGCAATCTGAGGATCTCGGATGCCACGCAGACTACGAAGATCATTGAAGACATATCTGAGATCTATGGGCAGTACAACAAAGTCAAGGTACAGCTTGCCAACAAGCGAAAGTCGCTGCTCTCAACAGAAGGTAAGGCGGAGTTCGCTGCGACGCTCAAGCTACTGGATCAGTCTGTGACGAACTATCTGGACATTTCGGATACGCCCGAACAGTGCGACGAATACTTGACCCGATTGATCGTGCAGATCGAAGAGCTGGAAGGCAAATTCTCCGACTTTGACGAGTTCGTGGAGGTCGTAGCGCAGAAGCGAGAAGAAATCTACAATGCCTTCGAGTCGCGCAAACTGTACCTCGCGGAAAGGCGAAGTAAGAAAACCAATCAGCTCTTTCAAGCTGGAGAGCGGGTCTTAGGTGCTATTCGGAGCAAGGCCGGTCGGCTCAAGACCAAAGAAGAAATCAATGGCTACTTCGCTTCCGACTTAATGGTGGACAAAGTACGCGGCATCGTGCAGCAGCTCGTGGAGGCGGGGGATACAGTGAAAGCCGACGACATTTCCAGCCAACTTAAGACGATCAAGGAGGATGTCTTGCGTCAGCTCAAAGACAAGGAGGAGCTTTTCGTTGATGGAGACAATATTCTTTCCATGGGAAACCATAAGTTCTACACCAATCAACTCAACCTGGACTTGAGCATGGTGGTCAGGAACGGGTTCCCGCACTACCACTTGGCGGGTACAGATTTTTTCGAGGAGATCGAAGATGAACGACTTCGTGCCTTGAGTGACCTCTGGGATCAAACCCTGGTTTCAGAGTCCGAATCGGTCTATCGGTCCGAATACCTTGCTTATCAACTACTGAATCAAATGTTGGGTGAGCGAACATTGCGCGCCGAGGTGGCAGCACCCTTTCACAGCATCGAGAGGTACCTCGACCTCACGGATGAGGAGAAGGTGGAAGCCGTACGAAAGGTCATCGCTACGAAGTATGACGAAGGCTACACCAAGGGCATTCACGACGTGGATGCGATGAAAATCCTTGAGGCGTTGGTTACGTTGGTAAGTGGGGCCGGAGTGATGCGCTATGCTAGTGAGGCTCGGACCCTAGCAAAGTTGTTTTGGAAGTCCGAGATTGAGAATGAGGCTCGGACCAAATTCCTTAGCCAGATGAAGGCAGCGGGGATCATTCTGTCTGTATTCCCGACGACTCAGGAGTTTGCCGGCGTGGTCTCGGACTTGCGGGATGTCATGGGTTCGAGTGTTGTATTCGACGGGTCGAAATCAGGTGTTGTCGATGAGGCAGCCGCCTACCTCTTTGATGAGTTGAGTGCGGGTAGTGAATTCACCGCGAGCGGCAAGGCCGCAAGGCTGTACGCGGAGTTCACCAAGGCCCTCTTGCACAAGCGTGCCGACACAAAATTCAGATCTTCCTGGTCTTTGCTGCAGCAGGATCCCCTGATCGCCATTCGCACCATCCTTAGATGGCTGGATGCTTTTATCGCCGAAGCACAGCTCAGCGAGGACTTTACGGAAGTGAAGATGGAGGTCGCTGCGCTGCTCTTCTATGATGACTTTTCTGCCGCACACGTAAGTCAGGCCGTATTGACCATGGACCTCCAAGATATGAATGGGGGCCACGAGTGCATTGAAGAGGGGAGATACGCGCTGCAGCTCAATCACTTCATGGCACGACTCCGGACCTATGTGCTGGAGACGGTCCCACGGTTCCGATCGCTGCAGGCGCTCAAGAAGGAGCTTACCGAAGACTATCGCGACGCGTTGAAGTTGCACGAGTTCAAACCACGGGTCCTTTCCAGCTTTGTTAGGAATCAGCTCATCGATAAGGTATATTTTCCATTGATCGGTGCCAACCTCGCCAAGCAAATTGGTACAGCGGGAGAAGGCAAACGGACGGATTTGATGGGCCTCTTATTGCTGATCTCGCCTCCCGGATACGGCAAGACGACCTTGATGGAATACATCGCCAGCCGCTTGGGGGTTGTTTTCATGAAAATCAATGGCCCGGCCATCGGCCACGAGGTCACGTCGCTTGATCCAGCCGATGCACCCAATGCAGCCTCTGCAGAGGAACTGCAGAAGCTGAATCTGTCCTTTGAGATGGGCAATAATGTCATGATCTATCTCGACGATATCCAGCACTGCAATCCGGAGTTTCTGCAAAAGTTTATCTCCATGTGTGATGCCCAGCGTCGCATCGAAGGCGTCTACAAAGGCCGAACCAAAACGTATGACTTTCGGGGTAAGAAGGTATGTGTCGTTATGGCTGGAAATCCTTACACCGAAAGTGGTGATAAGTTTCAGATCCCGGATATGTTGGCCAATCGGGCGGATATTTATAACCTGGGAGACGTCATCGGAGATAGCGCGGATGTCTTCAATTTGAGTTACATTGAAAACTCCCTGACGTCGAATAATGTGCTTTCAAGATTGGCATCAAGAAGCCTTAGCGACGTGCGGCAAGTGTTGAAGCTCGCCGAAACGGGAAGCTCGGAGGGTTTGAAGTTTGAAGTCAGTCACTCAGCTGAAGAGTTGCAGGAGTATGTTGCCGTACTCAAGCATATGATGGCGGTTCGAGATGTCATCTTACTGGTCAATAGCCTGTACATCCAATCGGCTGCGATGTCCGATGAATACCGCGAAGAGCCACCGTTCAAATTGCAAGGTTCTTACAGGGATATGAATAAGATCGCCGAGAAGCTCCTGCCTATGATGAACGATGAGGAGGTACAGACAATCATCCATTCCCATTATGAAAACGAGTCGCAGACACTTACGTCTAATGCTGAGGCGAACCTGCTCAAGTTCAAACAGATGACGGCAGCTATGGGTGCCGAGGAGGGGCGTAGGTGGGAGCTCATCCTGGAGCAGTTTGCCAAAATCCAAAAACAGAAAGGCTACGGACAGGGAGCGCAGTTGGCCGAAGGAATGGAAGCCATCGCCAACAGCCTGAAGCAGATTGGGGAGAACATACATGCGGCAAGCAACTCCAACACCAAAAAGGAGGCACGGACAAAAAGGCCACCAGCAAAATCATCCAAGAAGTCTAATTAAGCACCACGAGTCGAAGACTGTCCGCATCTACTCTGAGCTTCAGCCATTCTGTGATCTGCTGGAGCTCCTGTCGCTTTGGTGAGCTCCGAAAGCCAACGTGCGCGAGACATAAGGTATCTAGCTCGTCCCGACTTAGGTCGCTGTATAGTGCATCACTCATGGCAAACTCCGTCAGATGAGGGTAATGGATCCGCAGCTCTTCTGCAATATCCTTGACCGGATAGGCAGTACTTCTGGCTTTGACTAGCTCTGACTCGAGCAATGCGATCTGGGTGTCCTTATCTGCGATGACATCTTGATTTTGCTTATATAGATCTTCGATGACAGAGAGCCGGATTTGGTTCGACATTCGTTCAAACTCTCCGGACATATCCGGCTGCTCAAAGTAGCCCTGATGGATTTGCAAATCGACGTTTTCAAGCCCAAAAAGGGGCAGGTTCTTGCGAATTCCGGTCATGGTGGGTTCCTTCAGCGGTTTGCCATACAGCGTAACCTCGACGATCCCGCCCTCTTGGGCATAGGTAAACTCCTGGTGGATCACCTCGGTCTCTTCAAACACAAATTCATTCGCAATGAAGTTTCTGGCATTTTGGTTGAATAGGGTACGTTGCACCAGGTGGTACGCCAAATAGACGCTGGGTACGAGTGTAATGATCACAAATACGGCGATATACCGCTTGACCCGAGCCTCCGAACCTGGGTCTTCGAACTTTTTCTTTGGGTAGCCAAGAAATCGAACGATGAGGAAGGTCGCCACGCTGATAAATACGCTATTGATGAAAAACAAATAGAAAGCGCCGACAAAGTAGTACCAGTTGAGATTGGCGAGTCCATAACCCGCAGTACAAAGAGGAGGCATCAGGGCAGTAGCAATGGCGACGCCAGGGATTGCATTGGTTTTTTCCTTACGGGAGCCAGCAACAATCCCTGCCAAGCCTCCAAAGAATCCTATGAGCACGTCCCATAGGGTCGGATACGTCCGGGAGAGTAGCTCCGATTGTGCTTCGTGGAGCGGTGTGATGACAAAGTAGAGCGCGGAGGTCAAAACACTTATGGCTACGGCAATCGCGAGATTTCGAAATGCTTTCTTGATCAGGTCGAAATCATTGATGCCGGCGCCGAGCCCGATCCCCATGATGGGTCCCATTAATGGTGAAATGAGCATAGCGCCGATGACCACCGGTGTGGAGTTGACATTTAGGCCAATTGAAGCAATTAGAATGGCGAAGATTAGGATCCAAAGGTTGGTCCCGCGAAACTCCACATCTTTCGAGATCTCGCGAATGGTAACCGTCTCTCGCTCCTTGTCCTCATGCAGATCAAAGAGATCCAGTAGAAACAGTTTGAGTCCTGACGCCGGATTTTGCTTCTTGGCCATTTAAGAGGTTGGCTTTTGTCCACTACGTGCGGCCTTCTGGGCGATGAGCCGTTTCTGATAACGACCCTGTACAATGTCGACAATCACGAGCGCAAAAATCACGAAGTAGAAGGTGGTTTTAGTCATTGGCGTGACATGGCTACCGAAGAGTGCCAAATGCGCCAGATGCCCTCCTTCGGAAAGCAACATCACACCCACCAGGAATAAGATGAATAGGCCCAGGATTTCGTACATTCTGTTCTTCGCGAGGAATGTCGATACCCTGTCCGATAGCCAAATCATCAAGACGCCGCTGAATATGATCGCCGCAGCCATCACCCAAAATACATCGGTTAGTGCCATGGCGCTCAAAATCGAGTCGAAGGAAAAGATAAGATTCATTAGTACGATCATCGTAATCACTTTGGTCGTGGAGGCCTTTTCGCCCTGAGCTTCAGCGTTCTCCTCTAGATAGACCATGTGCCATATTTCCTTCACTGCGGTATACAAGATAAAGCCCCCTCCCAATAAGACGATCAGGCTATGGATGTTGAAAGTCCCCTCAACAACGCCACTCCAGCGGATGCCAAAAACGGGATCCTGAAAGAGTTGGATAACATTGACCACAATAAACAGAAGGGCAATTCGTAAGACAATCGCAATGCCGATCCCTAGCTGTCGGACGAACTGTTGCTTGTCCGCAGGGGCCCTTTTCGATTCGATGGATATGTACAGAAGATTGTCAAAGCCGAGTACTGCCTGCAGCAAAATGAGCATCAGCAGCGTGAAGAGATTGTCAAGCATGAGGGGTTAGGTTCAGGTTTTGTGAAGACAAGAAAGACAAAATTGGTGAAGTGAGCAAGTTGCTTGGTCCGGGATCACAGCGACAGCTACATGGCATTCAGAGTTTTTAGTTTTGAATTCCTGATCTATGGCGTGTTTATCATCATCAAGTGACTAATCAAAAAACGCCAACTCGGATCTTAGTATCCAGCGGGGGGGCTGTGGAGTCACTGTCTGCCTCTAGACAGGCTACAAGAGCCGGATGCTAATGCCTCTGGAAC
>JBCCXG010000138.1:0-11327 GCA_039191945.1 Bacteroidota bacterium | reverse complement strand
TTTTTGAGTTGGTAGCTAGCGGACTTACCTTGCTGAATATCTCCCATGTGAAACCAAGCATCTTGATGAATCCACACCCCCTCGTCGTTGGGGTTAGGTGACAGAATTTGATAGAAATCGTTGGATTGGGCCACCCTATCCATGCTGATTTGATCGTAGCGAGGCGCTACATTCTTTGCTCTTGGGAAAAGCCAAATTTGAAGGAACTTGACCTCTTTGTCACCATTTTTGTTGAATTCACTGTGTCGGATGCCGGTACCCGCACTCATGACCTGCACATCACCTTCTTTGATCACAGCGACATTTCCCATGCTGTCTTTGTGCTGCAAGTCGCCCTCTAACGGAATAGAGATGATTTCCATGTTGTCATGGGGGTGGGTGCGAAAGCCTCTACCTCCCGCCACTCTATCATCATTCAGCACCCGCAAGACCCCAAAGTTCATGCGCTCGGGGTTGTAGTAGTTGGCAAAACTAAAGCTGTGGTGCGTATCCAGCCAGCCATGATTGGCGTGACCTCGGGAACTCGCCCGATGCAGGACATGTTTAGCATTCCGCTCCTCATCAACGGGTAGGTGGTTGAACCCGACCTGTTCCTTCAGCTTATCGTAAGTGCTTTTGGGTTGGCTCTTCGCGGCCGAAATCCCGGCCCCCGTGAGCAATGAACCCATGGTCAATTTCTTCAGAAAATTCTTTCGATCCATTTTTCTAGCCTTTTGGTATCAGTGCAAACGCACTGCGCCCAAGGAAGGTATTATCAAAACAGCCGATAAGCCTACGAAAATGGAGTGAACCTAGAGAAAAGCGCCGCAATTGTTCCTCAGGTACTTCAGCGCACTGGGCGCCTCAATCGTTTTGTAAAACTGATTGATGTAGGAGGTCACGTCCTTTTTGCTGGTTGACGATAGGTAATCAAAGTCCTGGATTACCTGCAGAAGCTGATCCTTTTTTGAAATAAACTTGTCGATAGCATCGCTGAACAGCTCATCAGAATAGCATGGGCACCGCAAAACGCGCTGGCGCACGTTCTTAATACCAAATTGCGGATCCGGAGCAGCGTATCCAGCACCAACTACACCTGAGTAATCGAAGTCATAAGGTATAACCAAGCCTTTCGAGTTGATCTCCGCAGTGGTCGCTAGCTTCATATTATGCCTTTTGGTTATGGACCAATCGGTATTGCCCACCATGTAATTGAAAAGTGCAAAGCGTAGCATATTCTCTTCATCGATATGAGAATACCTCAGATGCTCAACTTTGAGTGGCAGTATACCGAGTCTGTTCGCAACATCTTTTTCTTCCTCAATTAGGAAGGCATAACTCATTTTCTCGTTATTTTTCTTCTTACCGGTATCCACGAAATTGACTTCAAGTAAGCGTGCGCGGAAGCTTAGATCAGTAAAAACGTTGTACATCTTGTAAACTAGATACTCCCTCAACACCAAATCTTCGGATGTCTTACCCCCTTTACAACTCACCACCATCTTCATTTTATTGAGCCGCTGCAGGGTATACTTGTCCAGGTCCGTCTTCTTCATATTCAGCCGAATAGGTGGCGTCGCACAGTAGTTCTTTCGAAATTCACCGCGAGGCTTTATCCGCACGATTCGTTTCACCACCACCGTATCAAATATTGGGAAGTGAAGGAGTGCCTCCTGGTATTCATCTTTATTCTTCCTTGTGATAAACTGCCTGAAGTTGCTCTCAAGCGTAATGGGGAGCGCCTTTTCGGGGGCGAAGATGTCTATCTCTCCCATGATCGCGTCCATCCAGACACTCTCCTCGACAGGCTCACCGGTGACGGAATGATAGGCTCCATTTTCAAACTCCTGTGCCGAGATCACCCAACTGACGAGGAGCAAGAGCGATATCAACGATGTGTGAAGCACTTTCATACCGGGTCCCTTTTCGATTAAGATTTATCTGTCATGTCTCTGATCTTCAGCCACTGCTGGTGGGTCATTACTCCTCTGAAGCCCACGTGATCCTGACCGGTGTCCTGACTCGAATGCATTCGGGCACTGGACCTATAGCTACTGCAATAGCTTTCGTTGCACAAGAATGACCCCCCGCGCTGAGCCCTCTGCGGCATATAGGGCTGTCGAGGATCGTAGGACTGTTCCGGACCTTTTGGATTGACCGCAAGGCCCCCAGCGGCTAGCATACCGTAGTACTCGGCATGGTACCAATCAGAAGTCCATTCCCAAACATTACCCGCCATGTCGTAAAGCCCGTACCCGTTGGGTCGGTAGCTTTTGACTGGCGCGGTCGTAAAGTAGCCATCTTCCTGACTATTGAAAGCCGGGAATCGTCCGGTCCACGTATTGCCACAGACGGTGATATCAAGGTCGTCACCCCACGGATAAAGCTTTCCTTCCTCCCCGCCACGGGCGGCAAACTCCCACTCAGCTTCCGTTGGGAATCGCTTGCCTGCCCATGCTAAGTAGGCTTGCGCATCGTCCCATGAAACCTGGACTACCGGGTGATTGGACTTGTCCTGGATCGTGCTTCCTTCCCCTTGAGGATTTTTCCAATTGGCACCCTTTACCCAGCTCCACCACTGGGACCAGTCCGCCAGATTAGTCGTCTCGACGGGCGTAAAGACCATGGATGCTGCAACCAAGACGGAATCGGGTGGCTTTGGCGTGCCTGGCGGCACTTGCTCTTTCAACTCCTCCCAGTCGGGCGCCTTTTCTGAGGTCGTGACGTGACCTGTGGCCGCTACAAACACCAGAAACTGGTCATTGGTCACTTCGTGTTCGTCCATCCAAAAACCGTCCACCTGCACCTGGTGGGCGGGTCGTTCGTCAGGCCTCGCCTGCTGGTCACTGTCCAGGGCGCCCATGCGGAACTGGCCTCCCGGGATCCATACCATGCCAGGAGGTCCCTCTCCGGAAGGCCTAGGAGTCATGGGGTTTATCGGCGAAGATTCCGTAGCGGCAGGAGTTGCGACTTCGGTCGACGAACTCCCCTCAGGCGCTTGCTGGCATCCAGCCATTGCTACCATCAGTACAGAAATCAAGAAGGATGCTCTTCCACTCATAGTTTGGGTAACCTCAAGGAGCTTTTATGCTTCTATCCAAAAATAGAGAAACGGACTTACCCGTCACTCACACTTCCAAAAATGACTGAACAATCCCGTACATCCAAGCACAGCAACCGCTCGTCGAGGCGATGAGAAGAAAAAAACCTGGCCAGTCTGGGAGACCGCCAGGTTTTAAATGGTTCGGGTCGTGAAAAAAAGTTCTTATCTGCTTACTTGACCGGTGCGATTTCGAGCACCAAGTCTTTCACACGCTCTAATGTATTGACATAGCCTGTTAGTCTTTGATCTTCCAGATTATTGGTGTAGGCATAACTGTCCTCTTCACTCAGGCAAGCGATAGAGGAAAAATCCAGATCGGCAAATCGCAAATCGACCGTCATACAAGCGCTCTGCAACTGAAGGAGATCGCCACGCTCGAAAGTTTCGACACCGCTTTCGGCTAAAAAAGCTTCCAGGAAGTCCGTGATGGACTTCTTCACCAGCTCACAGGCAGCGATCATCACCAGGTCCTCCTGAGGTCTATTCAATTCCTCCCGCACTCTTTCGTATTCCTGCAGTGCTTTAGATATAAGATTTTCGGTTGTTGCTTCCATAATCATGCGCTTTCTTATGCACTCAAGGTATGGTGCATCAGGCTGTCAAGGATTGACGAATAGCAGATGGCGAAACGAGATTTGTCAATCATCAAACCAGTCCCGCAAAACCCATAAATGCCATGCTAAGTATACCCGCAACGACGAGAGCTGCAGGTACGCCCTTCATGGCCGGAGGTAATTCAGCCATTTCCAAGTGCTCTCTTAAACTTGAGAAAAGCACAATCGCCAGTGTAAACCCAATGGCATTGCCCACCGCGAATATCACCGCCTGCATCAGCGAATAGTCCTGCTGAATGACCAGAATTGCTACTCCGAGAATTGCACAATTTGTAGTGATCAGCGGAAGAAAAACACCTAATGCCTGGTACAACTCAGGACTCACTTTCTTCAGTACAATCTCCACTACCTGCACGAGGAAGGCAATGACCAAGATGTAGGCCACAGTTTGCAGATAGGTAATGTCAAAAGGTACCAAGAGCCCCCGGTAAATCAGGAAAGTGACGATGGATGCGACGGTCATAACGAACAGCACGGCAACGCCCATACCCAAAGCGGTCGAGGTACTCTTTGAGACTCCTAGAAAGGGGCAGATTCCCAAGAATCTAGCCAACACAATGTTGTTGATGAAGATGGCAGAGATAAAAATGACTGCGTAGTTTTCCATGGTCTACGTGGTTTTTGCGTTGCTTCTCCAATTGAAAAATCCTACGAGCAATCCCAGCACAATGAAAGCGCCTGGGGCCAGGATGAAGAAGATCATACCATCGGCCTCGATGAACTTCCAACCGAAAATTGAGTAGTTGCCAAGGATCTCTCTTATGGCGCCCAATAGGGTCAGGGCGTAGGTAAAGCCAATCCCCATGCCCAATCCGTCGATCAAAGAAGGGAGAAGTTTCTGCTTGGAAGCAAAGGCCTCGGCACGTCCCAACACAATGCAGTTCACCACGATGAGCGGAATAAACAGTCCCAACTGCTCGTGAAGACCGGGGCTGTAGGCAGCCATGAGCAGATCGACAATGGTAACGAATGAGGCGATGACCACAATGAACGCTGGAATCCGAACCGTTTTGGGGATGAGTCCTCCGATGGCAGAAATGACCAGATTGGACATGATCAACACAAACAGCGTCGCAATGCCCATGCCGAGGCCGTTTACAGCTGACGTAGTGACTCCCAGTACAGGGCACAATCCAAGAAGCAATACAAACACCGGATTTTCCTTGACGAGTCCTTTGACGAAGTTCTCCTTGTTAGTCAGCGCCTTTTTCATTGCTCTATCTGCTCAAAGCCATTCAGTGCCTTTTCGACAGCCTCGGAAAAGGCCCGTGAAGAAATCGTTGCTCCTGAGATCGCGTCTACCTCCCCGCCATCCTTCTTCACCCGAAAGTCAAAATCAGACATGGTTTTGCCCAAGTATTGTTGGATGTACTTTTCGTCCCGGATCTTCGAGCCCAAGCCGGGTGTTTCAGCATGCGACAGCACCCTTACATCATTGACCGCGCCATGGGCATCCACGCCCGTCATGATGACAATATCTCCACTATAGCCTTTGCTGGATACGGTTTTAATGGCAAAAACTTTTTCCTCCGAGGTGACTTGCGCCGGATATACGGGGAGCGCCTCACCCGCCAGGTTGAGATCGAATTGCTCAGCCACTGGATCGTTGGTGTAGCTTCCCGTCACCGCCTCAATCGCGCGCAATTGCTTCTCCAGCCGAACCCTCTCGATGGGTTCTTTCGTCACGGCGTAAATGAAACCCAATGAGACCGAGGCCACGCCAGTCACCAGGATCAGCGCTACGGCCATTTTACCAAGGGAGATGGGGTTATTACTCATGATGTCGCAGTTTTTCCAAACAGTCTTGGGCGGGTGTATTTGTTGATCAGAGGCACGAAGGCATTCATGATCAAAATGGCGAAGGAAACCCCCTCCGGATAGTTACCAAAAAGCCTGATCAGCACGGTGATAAGCCCGATTCCTACACCGAAAATCAACATCCCGCGATGGGTGAATGGGGAGGTGACATAATCCGTGGCCATGAACACTGCACCCAACATGACGCCTCCGGTCACTAGATGGAAAACAGGGTTCGCATACTGGTTCGGATCGATCAACCAAAAAATTCCGGTGAAAACGAAAATGCTCACTAACATGGATACGGGAACATGCCAAGTGACAATTCTCCGATAAAGCATATAGACCAGGCCTAGCACCATCGCCAGCGCGGACATTTCACCGATGGATCCGCCGTGGTAACCAAGGAGCATGTTCGCGTAAGAGGGCATGTCCTCCATCAGGGCGGGTACGGTCTGCCCTTGCCTCAAACCGTCTTTCAAGATGCCCAATGCGGTCGCTCCACTTGTTCCATCGACCGCAGCTGTCATTAACGGTATCGGCCAATTGGTCATCGCCACCGGAAAAGAGGTCAAGAGAAATACCCGGCCGACTAAGGCAGGATTGAATGGATTATTGCCCAATCCACCAAAACTCATTTTGCCAATACCAATCGCCACCGCGCTCCCTATCACGATCATGTACCAAGGGAGGTTGGAAGGCAAATTAAAATCCAAGAGCATGCCTGTGATCACTCCCGAACCATCGGTTATGGTCATTTTTCGACCCAACAAAGAGCCGCTAATGAGTTGCTCAAAAAGCAGGCAGCTCAAAACAGCAATCAATGTCAGGCGAAGTGCATCCCATCCAAAAGTGTACAACGCCACGAGCATGGCAGGCAGCATGGCGTAGATCACGCCGCGCATGATCTGCGGGGTCGTCAGTTCCTCATGAACGTGAGGAGACGGAGATACGGTCAATAGTGTCGTTGTGCTCATTGACTCACTTTCTTGAGTTTGGACCTACCCAAACGGATATAATCCAAAATGGGTCGGTTAGAGGGACAGATAAAAGAGCAGGACCCGCACTGCAGGCAATCCATGATGTGCTCCTCTTTGGCCTTATCGTGATTTTTACCTTTGGACAGTAGCATCAATCGGTAGGGCTCTAAGCCCATAGGACATGCTTCGATGCATTTACCGCATCGGACGCAATTGTAGACCTCTGACCGGTGAGACTCTTCCTCGGGAATGAGTAGCAAGCCAGATGTGGCCTTTGTAATTGGCACTTGGAGGTCGTTGATGGCTTTGCCCATCATCGGACCGCCATTGATCACTTTACCCGTACCCGTTGGCACACCTCCAGCGGCAGCAATCACTTCCGCCACGGGAGTGCCCACTCGAACCATAAAGTTCGAAGGCTTTTCTACGTCCTTACCGGTGACGGTCACGACGCGCTCAACCAGGGGCTGATTCTTTTGCACCGCGAGGTAGATCGAATAGGTGGTGCCTACATTGTGCACAACCGCACCCACATCATGAGGCAGCCCCGCTGATGGCACCTCTCGCCCCAATAGTGCTTCGATGAGCTGTCGCTCACCTCCTTGCGGGTACTGCACCCGTAGTGCCTCCACAGAGATACCGTCGAGATCCTTGGTCAGTTCCGTGAGCAGCTCGATAGCATCCCGCTTGTTGTTTTCAATGCCAATGATGGCCCGGTTCACACCCAAGGCCTTCATGAGGATTTGCGTCCCTACGATCAGCTCACGTGGTTTCTCCACCATGATCCGATGATCAGCCGTCAGATAAGGCTCACACTCTACGCCGTTGACAATGAGCGTATCCACGGGTTTGTCCTTGGGAGGAGAGAGTTTCACATGGCTAGGGAATGCCGCTCCTCCCTGACCTACAATACCCGCGGACAGCACCTTTTCCACGATCTCTTCCGATGAAGCAGTGATTTCGGTGATTAGCGCATCCGTGCGATCGATCCCCTCTAGCCAGTCGTCGCCTTTGGACCGGATCGCGATGGCCATATGCTTGTAGCCACTACTATCCATCACCGGGTCAATCTTGCCGATCCTGCCTGACACTGGAGAGTGGATATTGGCCGAGACGAATCCCTTGTGCTCAGCGATGACTTCGCCCGCCTTCACCGCCTGCCCCCTTTCGACGATAATCTCCGGCGGCGCGCCGATATGCTGAGCGACAGAGACCGTCACCATCTTTGGTGGGGGCAGCACTTCAATCGAGGAATCGGCCGAGAGCTTCTCCTCATGCGGGTGCACACCTCCCTTGTGGAAGTGCTTAAGTTCGGTGCTTGCTCGTAAGGACATATCGTACTTATTTATCTGCCTTTGCTTCCGCCAAAGCAGCCTCCTTTTCAAGGCGCTTCTTCTCCTTTTCTTTCGCTATTCGCTTCTCCCTGGCTGCAGCCAGTTTCACTAGCTGGGTCTCAGGCACATTGTCGGCATGAAGTACACCCGACTCACAGACCACTACACACTTCGAGCACAATGAACATTTCTCGTAGTCAATGATGGCCAGATTGTTTTCAATGGTAATGGCATCCTTCTTGCACTCATCAAAGCACTTAGCACAACCTGTACAGGCGATGGCACATTCCTTGCGCGCGACTCCTGATTTCTCCTCATTCTTACAGGCAACGTAGATGCGCTGATGCTTCCTACCCACCGGCCACAACTCAAGGATATCCTTCGGGCAAGTGGTCACACAGGCGTTGCAAGCGGTGCACTTGTCCTCGATGATGACCGGAAGACCAGTTCGTTCGTCCATGTACATCGCTTCGAAGTCACAGGCCTCGACACACTCTCCCAGTCCCAGACAGCCATAAGCACAAGCATGATCACCGCCATAGAGCTCAGCTGCTACCGTACAGCTCTCAGCCCCTTCGTAGACGGACGTCTGCTTTCGGTGCTCAAAAGATCCGGAGCATCGCACGACCGCCACAAATGGATCACGCTCCGTCACTTCCTTGCCCAGGATCTCTGCGACCTCTTTCATTACCTCGTTGCCTCCAACCGGGCAGTATAGCTCAGACAGGTCCTGTGCCGTGAGAAGTGCTCCTGCAAAAGCGCTACAACCCGGCATACCACACCCACCACAGTTGGTACTGGGTAACGCTTCAAGCACCCGCTCCAATCTCGGGTCTTCCTCTACTTTGAAGCGCCTTGATACCCAAAAGAGAATAACAGCCGCCACGGCTCCAAGGGAGACGAGGATGACCACGGTATAGATGACGATCTCGCTCATAGCTTTTTGACTTGGAGGTCAATCAAATTCTTCACACGTTTTCGGGTAAGCGCGATCAGGGTGTAATAAGGGATCAGGCTCAAAAGGGCAATGGAGCCTAACTTTACATCGGATAGGCCGTACCCGGTGCCAATGACAAGTATCCCAATAATCAAAAGCGACGGAAGCAGATAAGCCAAAAAAGAAGCCGCAAAAGCCTGGCTAGGCCGCAGGTAAATCTTTACCATATCTCCGACGTGCAAGTCCCTGCTCGCCACGGATAGGGTCGGATCATCTTCCAATTTACAAAGCGACTTCAAATGGCAATGATGACAGTCCTCCACAGACATGAGGCTCAAACGAGCTTGACCATTGGAGCAGTCCGTGACGATGGCGTCGTGCGATATTTGATTCGCTTCCCGCATTCCCTCTCTAGCTGCCGAAGCCTTCGGTTTTGAGTTGAGCGACCCAACGCGCGATCCGGTCGTCTGTCTTGTCCTGCTCATTGTCTTCATCGATCATGAGACCTAGGAACTTGCCATCAACGATCGCTTTTGACTCTTCAAACTCGTACTCGTCCGTATCCCACAATCCAACAAATTCAGCACCAGAGTCTGCAATCCTCTCATGGATAATGCCAGGCGCATCCATAAATGTGTCAGGGTAGCCTTCTTTATCGCCCAGTCCGACGTAAGCCACCATCTTGCCATCGTAGTCCACGTCCTCGATTTCATCAATAAAGGAGTCCCAATCCTCTTGTAATTCACCAATGTCCCATGTAGGAGATGCCAGGATGAGGAAGTCGTATTCCGCCATGTCGTCGGCACTGGCAGAGTTCACATTGTGCAGGGCTACCGCATCTTCGCCTCCGAGAGCTGTCTGGATCTTGGTACATATTCGCTCGGTGTTACCTTCTGTCGAGCCGTAGAAAATTCCAATTGTCGCCATAATAGGACTTGTTATGAGTAATTAAAGTTCTTCACCTTCCTTTGGGTGATATTGCATATGGAGCTCCGATTTCATCAGGATATCGATGTACTGAGCTCGCTTGTAGGCAAAAGGATCAGACATGTTGGACTTTGCCAGCTTACCTCGGAAGTCAGAGACCCTGTGATAGCCTTTGGCCTCCATCCATTCGGCCATTTCGTCTACCATGTGAGAAATGTGAGAAATACCCTTTTTGTAGATCCCACTCACAACCTGGACCGCATCGGCGCCTGCCAAAATCATCTTTATGGCATCAGCACCGGTCATCACACCCGTGTTACTGCAAACCGTAGCCTTGACGTCGTCGAACAAGAGCCCAGCATAGCGCAGCGCCAAACGGTTATCCTGAGAGCTACTGAAATTGTATGGGAAGTGATGGTCTTCCTTGTCAATGTCAATGTCCGGTTGGAAGAGGCGATTGAATAAAACGAAACCCTCAGCACCAGCCTCATCCATCTGCTTAGTCACTCCAAGCAGATTGGTGTAATAGGGGCTGAGCTTGACAGACACCGGAATCTCGACTGCCTCTTTCACCCGTTTCAGGATATTGACCTGATCTCCCACGATGCTTGTACCCGTCTTGGTGGGATCGAGGATCGTCGAATAGAAATTAAGCTCTAAAGCATCGACACCCGTTTGAGCCATTTTGACTGCGTATTCCTCCCAGGTTTCTTCGTACACACAATTGAGGCTCCCTATTACGGGAATGCTGAGGGATTCTTTCACACGTCGCAACTTCAACAAGTGCTCCGTAGGACCTGCATGCCCTAGTGCGGGAAAAATGGAGGCATGCTCCGCATCCCAATCCTCGTAAAGACCCGTCTCCTGCTCCATGGCATAGGACTCCAGTTGGATTTGCTCCTCAAAGAGCGATTTGTAGACAATCGCCGCTGCTCCCGCTTCCTCCAACTTGATCAAGTTGCTCATATCGGTCACCAGGTTGCTCGCCCCGATGACTATTGGATTCTTTAAGTGAATCCCACAGTATAATGTCGATAGATCACTCATTGCTTTCAGCATTTACCAATTCTTGCTCTTCCTGCTCGTCGCTTTCTTCAGTGGCTCCACCCCCGATAGAAAGAATACTTGAAAATCGCTGGGCATTGTCTTCGCGGGCCAGTTTGATCAGGCGCTCGGCCTCCTCAGGATTGGCACGCATCAGCGATCGGTAACGGATCTCTTCCTCTACATATTTTTGGAAGTCTCCGTCTACGTTGGGTGAGTCCCAGGTAAACACTGGTTCACCTTTCTTCTCATTCTCCGGATTGATGCGGTACATCGGCCAGTAGCCACTCTTCGATGCTCGCTCCGATTGCTTCTTCGATAGCTGCATCGAGTAACCGTGAGCAATACAAGGTGAGTAGGCAATGATCAGGGACGGCCCATCGTGTTGTTCCGCTTCGACAATTGCCCGAGCTGTCTGATCCCGGTCCATACCCAGATTGACCGAAGCAACATACGCATTGCTGTAGGTGCTCATCATCAACCCAAGGTTCTTCTTGCCGGTCTTTTTGCCATCAGCGGCGAACTTGGCTACCGCACCACGTGGAGTGGCTTTCGAAGCTTGTCCGCCGGTATTGGAGTAGACCTCCGTATCCATGACCAGCAAGTTCACAT
>JBCCXG010000137.1:0-11343 GCA_039191945.1 Bacteroidota bacterium | reverse complement strand
TCGCTTGAATTTCCTAAACGGTGTATTGGAGGCATTGGCCCAGGACGAGCCGTAAGAGTGGTAGGAGTTCTCAGAACCCATCGTCTCGGTCAAATCACGACGGAAATTGTGCCCAAAGCTCCCGCTCTCGGAGGAAGCTCCATTGTCTGATAGGAACATGATCAAAGTATTGTCGAGCTCCCCCTGAGCTTCCAGTCTTTGAATGACCCGACCAATACCTGCATCCATCACGTCGATCATCGCCGCATGGATCGCCATCTTCAAGTCCATGGAGTCCTTTTGCTCCTCAGAAAGCGACTCCCAGTCTGCGGTATTGCCATCCAGGGGCGACAGCTCATACGTCGTCAATCCCATCTCTTTCATCCTGGCGTACCGCTCGTGACGCAAGGCTTCCCATCCCATTTTGTACTTCCCCCTGTACTTGGCGATCGCGCTGTCGGGTGCATGTAGCGGCCAGTGGGGTGCCTGATGCGCGATGTACATAAAGAAGGGACTGTCGCCGTGATCCTGAAAATGGTCATCCAGGTATTCAAGAGCTTTCTGAGTGTAGGCATGGGTCGAATAGAAGCCATCCTTCACCTGGTCGTTGATAAGTGTAGTATCCTCCACGAACTGACGCTCGACATTAAGGTTTTTACCTTTGGTAATATTCCAATAATTCATCGCTCCGCTAATCAGTCCATAGTATCGATCAAAACCACGATCTACGGGGAAGACGGGCCGAAACTCTCCCACGTGCCACTTTCCACTCATGTAGGTGCGATAGCCCGCAGGCTTCAAGACCTCGGCGATTGTCACACATTGGTCATTGAGGTAGCCCTGGTAGGCATGAGGCTCCTCGGCAGGTTGGCGTTGCACCATACCCCCCATGCCGGCTCTGTGCGGGCTGATCCCGGTCAGGAGAGAAGCTCGGGTGGGGCAGCACCGTGCCGCATTGTAAAATTGAGTGAACCTGAGTCCCCCTGCTGCGAGCCCGTCAAGGTTGGGTGTATTGATCTCACTGCCATAACATCCCAGGTCCGAATACCCCATGTCGTCGGCCATGATCAATAGGACATTGGGTTGGGTGGGCTCCGAAGGCTCTGGTGAACAAGCGACAACCAGAACGGTCACGATTGTCATCAGACTAATCGCCTGCGGACAACGTCGTATGGTTTGGGTGATCATGGGTTTGTTGACATTGATAAATCGAATAACCAATATACCCGAAGCCTGCCAATTGCTGCGTACGGGAACCACGTGAAAGGTATGGAGGTAACGTCCTTGGAGTTGATTGCATCACCGCACGCACTTTCTAGCATCGGTAATGCGTACAAATCATCATTTTACCTCTCACAAGCGGTATACGTTAGCTCAGGTCTTCTGACTGAGGTCAAGCGTGTATTTGGGCTAGCTTTGATCTAGCCATAAGACCTACCAATGAAATATCAAAGCACGTTTCTTTTGATTGTTCTCATGATCACCTGCACCCTGGCCTTCGGTCAAAGGAGCAAGAAGAAAAAGGGCGCAGCCCCGCAAGAGCCGACCGAGCAGCAGGTGGACAAGTCAAAATTTAAAGCTTACTCCGACGTCATCACTGATGATGCGCTATCTGACGAAGGCCTTTTCACCGTCCATCAGGTGGATGACAAGTATTACTACGAGGTCAGACACGATCTGCTCAACAGGGATATGCTTTGGGTCACGCGATTCGTGAATCTTCCCTCCGGATTTGGTGGTGGCTACGTGAATGCCGGAAGCAAGACCAATGAGCAGGTGGTCAGGTGGGAACGCTTTCAAGACCAATTGCTACTCCGCATCCAGTCGTTCAATGCCGTCGCTAATGACTCGCTACCTATCTATCAATCGGTTCAGGCCAACAACTACCAACCTATTCTGTACGCTTTTCCCATCAAGTCCTTCGATGGCGACTCCTCCGCCTCCATCATCGACGTCACAGACCTTTTTACCTCCGACGTAAAGGCACTCAGTGGGCTCTCCAGCAACTTAAGAAAGAGCTATAAAGTGAAGAAGCTCGATGGCAAACGCTCATTTATCAACTCCATCAAGAGCTTTCCTCTCAATATCGAAGTGAAGCAAGAGATGACGTACGATGCGGACGAGCCACCATCCGATGATGATAGTGGAACCATCAGCCTGCAAATGAACCAGTCCATGATTTTGCTGCCAGAGGATCCCATGCAACCACGGATCCACGACCCGCGTGTCGGTTGGTTCACCGTCTCACAGATCGACTATGGCTCCGAAGCACTTAAAGCGGACCAAAAGACCTTCATCCAGCGGTGGCGCCTGGTACCAAAAAACCCCGCTGCCTATGCGCGAGGAGAGCTAGTGGAGCCCGTGAAACCCATCGTGTACTACCTCGACCCAGCGACTCCTGAAAAGCTCCGGCCGTACATTAAGCAAGGCGTCGAAGATTGGCAAGGGCCTTTTGAGACGGCTGGGTTTAAGAACGCGATCATCGCCAAATATCCACCCACTCCAGAAGAAGATCCCGACTTCAGTCCAGAGGACATCCGCTACTCGACGGTACGGTATGTGGCCAGTACGACGAGAAATGCTACCGGCCCTCGTGTGGCCGATCCTCGCTCTGGTGAGATCATCGAAAGCGATATCATCTGGTATCACAATCACTTGCGCTCTTACAGAAACAGGTACCTGCTGGAGACGGGTGCCGCCAACCCTTCCGCGAGGACGCTTGACACGCCCGAGGAAGAAATTGGTGAAATGATGCGGATGGTGATCGCTCATGAAATCGGTCACGCCCTCGGGTTTCCGCACAACATGAGAGCAAGCTTTGCCTATCCCGTTGATTCGTTGCGCTCCGGATCCTTCACCCGGAGGTTTGGTATTGCCTCCACGATCATGGACTATGCACGATACAACTACGTAGCGCAACCCGGGGATGAAAACATCAGGTTCATCCGGCAACTGGGGCCCTATGATCACTATGCCACAAATTGGGGTTATCGTGTGATTCCTGAAGCCGCTAGTCCAGAGCAGGAGCAGCAAACCCTCAATGGCTGGATCCTGGAAAAAGCCAATGATCCCACCTATTGGTTTGGCGAGCAACGAAACCGATTCGATCCGGCGAGTCAAACCGAATGCGTCGGGGATGATCCGATGGCTGCCAGTAGTTTTGGTATTAGCAACTTGCAGTATGTAGCGAAACATCTCCCCTCCTGGACTTCAGATCAAACGAACAACTACGATGACCTGGAAGAACTATACGGAGAATTGCTTGGGGTATGGAGTAGGTACCTCGGGCATGTCGTCACCAACGTAGGTGGGATCTACGAGTTACTGAGAACCCCCGAACAAGGTGGGGCGGTCTATGAACATGTAAACGAAGCGACTCAACGGAGCAGTATGGACTGGCTGAATACCAATGCCTTTAGCTCGCCTGACTGGCTGATCAGTCCCGACATACTTCGCAATATCAACCACGCTGGGCACTTTGACCGCATCAACAATGTGCAAGCGAGACACTTGAATACACTATTGAGCTTCGAAACGATTGGCCGACTGATCGATGCCGAGACGCTGAGCAGCGACTACTATTCTGCGCTCGAGATGATGACAACTTTGCGCCGAGGCGTATGGTCAGAGGCTCGTGGATCCCAGAAGGTAGGGCTAATTCGGCGGAACCTGCAACGGTCCTACCTAGAGCGGATGAGTTACCTCATGACCGAAGAACAAAGGACGATCCCCGCGAGATTTCGGAGGTTCTCCGCACGCATCAATTTCGATGTAGAGGAGTCGGACGTTCGCGCCCTCGTAAGAGGGGAGCTGAATCAACTCAGAACGCAGCTAAGATCCGCCAGAACCAGGGTCAGCGATACCATGACCCGGTATCACTACGATGACGCCATGGCGAGAATTGACGAGATCCTGGAAGGAGAAGGATAAGCCACTGTTCGGAGTTGAGGCTGGACCATGAAGACCACTTAGCTGAGTACTCAAGCGAAGTACAATCAGCGTGCGCTCTGGTTACCTGAAAACGGATTCGTATCATGCTTTGGCTAAGTTTGGAGGAAAGAAGCCCAAGCGATGAAAAGAAGAGATTTCCTGCAAAAGAGCACCTTGTCGTCGGCGCTTTTACTATCGAGTGAACCCTCATCTCTTGCTATTTCTCCTCAGAATACAAGAACAGCCTTACCATCAACGGCACAAAAAGCATGGATGGACTTGAAGTTCGGCATGTTCGTTCACTTCGGCATCAACACCTTCTACGACAAGGAATGGAGCGATGGCACGTTGGACGCTTCCGCCTTTAACCCGAAAGCAATTGACACGGATGTGTGGTGTGCCACGGCTCGGGCGGCGGGAATGAAATACATCGTAATTACTACCAAGCATCATGACGGCTTCTGTTTGTGGCCTTCGAAATTCACCGACTATCATGTGGGCAATTCACCCTTCAAACAAGATGTAGTCGCGATGCTCGCTAAGTCGGCGAAGAAGTACGACCTCAAGCTGGGATTGTATTTCTCACTATGGGACCGCTATGATCCGACTTACGAAAGGGACTGGTGGACTTTTCTCGACAATATGTTTGGGCAAGTTGAGGAACTCCTAACGCAATATGGAGAGATCACGGAGCTGTGGATGGATGGCTTTTGGAAGAAACAGAAGAATGGCTGGACCAAGAAGAACAAGGACATCGACGGCGAGGCCGCACCTGAGGAACGAAACCGTCAACGAGACCTGAACTTCATCGCCTCCTGGCGACAGGAAGGGGCCTACTGGTGGCAAATGGATGCCCTATATCGTAAAGTCAAAGCGCTACAACCCAATTGCCTCGTCATGAATAATTCTACCACCGCATACCCAGGTGTACCACTACACCCGGTGGATATTCGTAGCGGCGAGAAGTACATCGAGGTTGCGGCCGATCAGAAGGTTTGGAGATGGCTGGGCGAGGACATCTACCTACCCCTACAAATCGAAACGACCATGTCCACGACGGGGAATGAGCGCTTCCCGTCCGGCAACTGGTTTTGGCACGCGGATGACCACTCGGTCAGATCCAAGGAGAACATCCTCCAATTACTGGACGTCGCTGGCAATATGCAAGCCAACTTGCTGTTGAATGTCGGCATTTCCGACAAAGGTTTGCTTAGACCGGAAGATACACGCGTACTGAGCTCCCTTCGAGGCTAGCGACTACTTCCCGTGGGTGGACTGAGGGATGTTTTGCCGTACAAGACTTCAAAGGGCTGAGGCTCCAACGACCGGCGTTCGACAACTTTTCCAGACAGGATATCTCTTCTTATGGGCTGGTTAAGTATAACACTTCGTTGGTCATTGGCCAGGTTAATCACAAATTGGTACGACTCCCCGTCTTTCTGTCGTGGCACGACCAAAACATCCTTATCACCGCTCGCCAACGGAGCAATTCCTGCAGCTTCGGCATACCTTACCAATATCGACTGCATCGCTTGATTCGATGGAGCCGTGCCTAGGTACACAACCTTGCCTTCACCGATAGGCCGCTCCATGATGGCGGGCATCCCTTTTTGCCAACCGTTGGTGTATTGGGCAATCACTTTGCCATCCCCGGCAGAAAGTGCCTCTGTCCACAGTTGTGCTTCTACTTCCCCATCGATCATTCCCTCGTTAAAACTGATCTGTGCGGGTCCGAGGTCCTTCACATTGTATGAGTCGATCGGAAGCCGATGCTCCACTTCAATCCCGGTCCATCTTCCAAAGTCACCGAGCGCGTGATTTCTAAAGGCCGTCCAGTTTTCCGACCGGTAGCCCGACATGGGCCCGAGAATCAGCGTTCCACCACCTTCGACCCACGTCTTCATCCGCTCCACAAAACCGGCATCAAGCGATGGTGCCAGGGGAACAAACAACACCTTGTACCGGTCCAGCGACACATCTTGATGGATCACATCCCTGTGCAGAAAAGCATCGGACAGCGGGCGGTAAAAGTGCTCGGTCCAGCTATTGTAATAGCGAACACCATTCGATATCTCCTCGATCGTCAGGCCCATCGTGGCTTCATGGCTATATAGAATGGCCAATTCCGCGGGGGTCACCTCACTGTTCAGTAGTTGTGAACCATAGTCAGCCAGTTCACCCCCGAGCGCTGATAGCTGCTCAAAGTTGGCAAAAGGCTTGCCCCATGCAGAGAGAAATGCGCCATGTGGCATCTCCTGCCCGGCCGGATGCTGTCGCCATAGCCAAAAAACCAAACCTTGCCCACCCAGGGCCAGGTGAGACCAAAGAATGGCCCGCAGCGATCCGGGCGGCTGATGGATGAACCAGGTCTGTCCTTTTTTGCCACCGCCCGAGTGATTGGGAGCCGTCTCGAATACCCAGTGCATCTTCTCCTTTTGGTACCCTCGCAATCGGTCAAAGTTCGTCTGCACCCGACCGTAGGCACTGTAATTGTGATAGAAGTTGGTGGACACAAAGTCAAGGTTCTCAAAGAGGTCAGGATAATTGATCTGCTGGCCCGGCATCCCATCGTGGGTAATGGGGAGGTCTGAATACTCCCGAATCGCCTCTACCTGCACCTTTTGAAAATCGACGACGAGGTCTGAAATGAATTGCTTCCAGTTGTACCGTAGGCTGCTGTGGTGCCACAGGTCACGGCCTGCCATGGGAACCTGCTCAAAGGCCTGATAACGCTGTGACCACAGATTGGTGGCCCAGGTACGATTGAGCTCACCAATTGTGCCATATCTATTCTCGAGCCACTGATGCCAGCAGCGCTCCGTATCCTCGCTGAAGTCCGAGGAGAGATGAAATTCATTATCGATCTGCCACGCGATCACCCCCGGCTTATTGCCAAATGCTTTGGCCATCTCACGACAAATCTTTTTGCTTAGTCGGACGTAATCTGCATTGACATAATTCGTATTTCTTCGGGAACCATGACCCCTTGCATGCCCATGCTCGTCCACAATGAACATCTCGGGGTATTTCTCCGCCATCCAGATCGGCGGTGTGGCAGTCGGAGTACCGAGAATCACGTCGATGTCGCTAGCATGTAATTGCTCGATGACCTCATGAAGCCAACCAAAATCATACTGACCCTCTTCAGGTTCCATCAAACTCCAGGCAAATTCGGACATGCGGACGACGTTGATATTGGCTTTCTTCATCCAGACAATGTCCTCGTCCACCGTCTCCATCTCCCAGGCCTCGGGATAATAGGCTACTCCAAAGTAGAGCCGCTCCTGACCTATGTGCCGATCAGTATCCTGCGAATACACCAGAGTAGTGCGGGCACAGCAAAGCAGGAGGACCATCCAACGAAAAGATACCATGATGTTAACCTATTGACGATCAGGCACAAGGTAGAAGACGATCACAGTTCGCAGGGGTAGACAAGTAACTACAAGTATGGTTCATAGTACATGACCCCCGAATTGCCGGAGTGGGGTGCAGGCATAGTTCCAATAATGGTTACCTTGTAATGGTTGAAATGTTTCACATTCTGATTGGAGCTGAAGTGATGAAGAACAAGCACCTCATGGGAGGGGTCATTGTCCTATGCTGCGTGTTGCTCATGCAGGGACTTCAGGCCCAGGAAATCGCCAACTATGGCATCAAATCCCTGACACAAAAAGACGGCCTGAGTTCGAGCAAAGTGTATTCGCTGCTGCAAGACCACCAAGGCTTTGTTTGGATCGGGACCGATGAAGGTGTCAATCGGTACGACGGACATCGGATTGAGACATTCTGCCTCACCTCAGCCTGCGACGGCAAGTCGGACGAAGTGTTCGTTCGTTACCTGTTTGAAGACAGTCGCCAGAGGCTATGGATAGCGACGAACACAGGCCTCTTCCAAATGAGCCCTGATCGTAGGTCTGTCCAGCGTTACAATCTGGAAGACGTCGATGGAGATAGCTATGATGTTTCGTCCCTAAGCGAGGATGCCTCCGGAACCCTCTGGATAGGGTGTAGAAAAGGACTGTACCAATACGCCGCAGGAGGTTCAGACCGGACGTTACAAAAATACGATGCTCAGAATCCAGCGCTCCGTAATATTTCATTCATCCAGCGGGTGGAAGAGGATTTGTGGATTGGGTCCTGGACCACTGGTGTATATCATCTAGAAGGGCGGACTGGGCAATTCACGGATGTGAATGAGGCAGTCGATCGGCCGGCAGCGGTCCCGGCACTGGCGTCGCCTATTACATTGGCAGAAGGGCCCGATGGCTCCATTTGGATTGGATGCTACGGACATGGCCTCTATAATCTGACAAAGGATATTCAGTTCAAGCGCTTCTTTCAACATGATGATAACGACCCTGAAAGCATCAATGGCAACAAGATCAAGTCCCTCGCCTTTGATCAGAAGGGCTATCTCTGGATTGGGACTGAGGAAGCAGGGATCGATCGTTTGGCCCCGGCGGAAGGAAAATTCACGCACTTCCTTTCCAGCTTTCAGGACCAGGGAGCTTACGAGGGATACAGTATTTACAGCTCCTTCGTCGATCAACAGGACCAACTGTGGTTGGGCTTCAGAAACGATGGCATCCAGATTGTGCCATTGAACGATCCACTATTTGCCAGTTATCCTTTGAAAAATTTTCCCGAAGGTGAGCAAGTGATCAGTGGTTTACATGCTTCCAGAGAGGCACTATGGGTGGGTGTCAAAGGCGGGCTTGTGAGGCGCTCCACCCATTCCGAACATGAGGATTTTGCCAGACTACCCAACGGAGAATCCCCATTGGCTATCTATGAGTTACTAAATGGAAAGGTATTGACGGGTACCATCACGGGTAACATCTTCCTATACAACCCACAGCAGCGGAGTTTTCAACAATTTCTTTCGAGCGAAGACCAAACCCTACTCAAGGGAAAGAAGGTCAATTCATTTTACGAATATGCCCCAGACAAAGTGATCGTTGGTACCCAGGCGGGCACCTACCTGATAGAATTGAGCAACCCGCGGCTAACCATGATTGCGGATGTTTGGACACATAGCATATTGCCGGATCCCGATGAATTCATATGGCTGGTCAGCTTTTCTAGGGACCCCATTCAGTACTTCCCCTCGACTGGAAAGGCCATACAGCACCAACCTGCCGTAGATGGTGATCTAAAAGCGGCAGTTTATCTCGGCCAGACCCTCTACATTGGAACGGACCTCGGCTTCTTCTCCTACGATCCAAAAACAAGGGCCACAAAACATCATACCGATATTTTCCCCTTTCTCAATATGCAGGTCAATGCTATGGTCGCTGATGATCAACGCAATATCTGGTTCAGCAGCACCGATGCGATCGTGCATTACAATCCGACCAATGAGCTGTTTCGAACCTTTGACACCTTTGATGGAGTCTCCCCCAATCGATTTAGAGACGAAATGAGTGCGCGGGTTTCTAATGGTCGCCTTGTCTTTGGTGGCAACAACGGGCTACAAGAGATTGATCCGTCTCGTTTTGTACAAGACGAGCCCAAACGTCCCGTCACCTTTACCAATTTAGTATTCAACCAGTCTCGCCGGGAGGACATGCATCTCGCGGGTAATCATACCAATCAATTGGTGGAGCTCCAGCATACGCAACGGACGCTTACGGTACAGTTCAGCCTGCTCAGTTTCCGAAATCCGGACAAGCATCGCTATCAATATCAGTTGAGTGAGAGCGGGGACACATGGATTGATCTGGGCAACCAGGCAGAAGTCAATCTCATCAATCTTCCTGCCGGAGAACATACACTCAGTGTGCGAGCGACCGACGACAATGGCATCTGGTCAGCGCCTTCTATTTTGACCATGAAAGTGTATCCCCCGCTACTCTTGAGATGGTATTTCATCGCATTGTACGCACTCGCCTTCTTTGCCGTAGTTGCGACCATTTTCCGTCTCCGCTCAAGGCAGCTGAGACTGGAAAAGGACTATGCGGTGGAACACATCAAGTCTGAAAACATCAAGGAGAAATCTGAACGGGAAGCTGAATTTCACAACATGAGACTGATGTTCTTTACGAATATCTCCCATGAGTTTCGAACGCCACTGACGCTCATCCTAGCCCCTCTGGAGAAGTTCATCCAAAAGGGCATCGAACCCAGTCCTGAGCACTTGCAGCTGATGTACCGAAATGCTGAGAGACTTCGCCGGTTGATTGGACAAATTCTGGACTTCAGGAAGATGGAGTCCAACCAATTAAAGTTTGATCCGACTTTTGGAGACATCGTGAAGTTTACCAACGAATGCGGGAAGCTTTTTGAGGCCATGGCCAATCAAAAGCGGGTGGCCTTGAAAATGGATACCCCAGCCAAAGGCCAGCTCCTTTGGTTTGACCGGGACAAGTACGAAAAGATCATCATCAACCTACTTTCGAACGCGTTCAAGTTTACCAATGATGGTCAGGTGCTGCTCCAAATGACATCCGAAGATGACTCCCACGGTGACACATCCAAAATCAAAATTGTTGTTGAAGATACGGGCACGGGGATCCACCCCGAGCACCTTCCCAAGATCTTCGACCGCTTTTACCACGTCAAAAACAAAAACTCTGACCAAACCAACGGAACTGGTATAGGTCTCGCACTGGTGAAGGAGCTTGTGGAGCTTCACAATGGACAAATTTGGGTAGAAAGTGTAAAAGGTCAAGGGACTCGATTTACTGTGGAGCTCAACCTGGACAATTCCCACCAGGTAGATCAAACCCCAGACAGTGACGGAGTCGACGCTGGAGAAGTCAACCTTTTGTTTGATACGACGGAACAAACCCCTCTACCTCAGGAAGCCCTTGAGGAAGAACAGGGATACCTTCCCACTTTACTGATCGTCGAGGACGATGTGGACCTCCGGGAATTTGTACGTGTAGAGTTTAGCAACACGTACAAAGTAGTGGAAGCTGAAAATGGGAATCAAGGCTTCAAAGCGGCCATCAAACACGTCCCAGACATCATTCTGTCGGATATCTCCATGCCAGAAGTAGATGGGTTAGAAATGACGGAGCGACTGAAGAAGGATGAGCGAACGAACCACATCCCCATCATTTTGCTGACCGCACATGGGTCCACTCTTCATCAGCGGAAAGGCTTCGAAATCGGTGTAGAAGATTTCATCGTCAAGCCGTTTTCCTCGGAGATACTAGAGATCCGGATCAACAACCTCCTCCAGTCTCGTCAGGAACTCCAAAATCGCTTCCAAAAGGAATTCAAGGTAGAGCCGCACGGATTGCCGACTACCTCCATGGACCAAGCCTTTCTGGATAGGGCCATGAACGTCATCCAGGAAAACCTCAACAACGCAGACTTTAGCGCCACCCAGTTTGCGGAGGAGATGTGCATGAGTCGTGTCCATTTGTACCGAAAACTCAAGGCCCTTACGAATGAGTCCGTCTCGGGCTTCGTCAAGATCGTCCG
>JBCCXG010000136.1:0-11376 GCA_039191945.1 Bacteroidota bacterium | reverse complement strand
GGGAGTTTGACCGCCGCGTTCCCATCGCCAATGCCTACGAACTCCTACAAGGGTTGAGAGACGTGGGGGTCCCCTCGAAACTTATCGTCTACAAGGGCTTTGGCCACGGGATATCAAAGCCCAAAGAACGCCTTGCGGCGGTGTGGCACAACTGGCAGTGGTTCGCTAAGTACTTGTGGGACGAAGAAGTGGAGATGCCGATAGAATGAAGAGCCTAGGCAATAAATCGAGTGAGTATTTTCTATGGCGAAGCTTGAAAAAATAGGAGTCTTACGACAATTGATGTTTTGCTTGCAAAAGGCAAAACCTAGGCCTGTTCTGGCCCTCGCAGCATCCTTTTTACCACTCTTCCCGTTTTCTCAGGACATTCGGTTGGATACGCTATCGCTACCCCTCTCCTTCTCAGAAATCAGCATGATTAGCTTCACGACCGATGGCAAAAGTGCTTTCTTAGCTGGCTCCGACGAGTGGGAAAAACAGCTGCCGTACTTGCTCAGTATGGAAGATTCGATCACGATGATGCGGATCTTTGAGCTCGACACACTGTACAATGGGGCCATCTCCCCCTCTGGCAACAGGATCATTTTCGCCCGACGGGGCGGTCAATACACGGAGCTCTTCCTGACCCAAAGGCTTGGCGACCGATGGTCCCAGCCTACCAACCTCTCTACCCAATCAGGGATCTCTGGAGGTTACTTTAGCTGGTTCGACGAACAGGAAGTCTACTTTTACATACCCGACGGCAAAGGCGACCTGGTCAAAGGAATATTACAAAACAATGAACTCAACCAAATCGAGCCTTTGCAGGCCTTGAATACCGATGCAGTGGAGTTTAGCCCGTATGTGGACAAGGACAAACGCTTCATTCTCTTCACCAGATATGCTGGTGGTGATCCGTCTCAGCAAGGTATTATGATCAGCAAAAATCAGGGAACAGCCGCACAACCACAATGGGGGCCACCTTCCAAAATCAAGGGACTGACTTACGGGTGGGGAGCCTGCATCTCTGGAGATAGACTGTACTACTCCGATGGAAAGCAGATCCTATCGGTGCGCACGGTGGAATTGGGTATTGACTGACACGGAAAGGCGGGCCATTCGTCAAACCACATTTCCTGATTCTGGCACGATTTTCGTTTCAGTCCAGGTACTTCCCGGGTTCGAAACCGGTAAACCTATCTGAATTATGAAACATCATTACCTACTTACCCTCCTTGTACCGCTCCTAGTGATTTCATGCAATGATGAGCCACAGGTCGCGCAACTCACATTCCCCGTAGAGCTACAGAAAAACGAACGCTACACTTACAACACCGAAATCGGTGGTGATGAAGAAGGCGTATCGATCGTCACACAGGCCAACCACTTCGAGATCAGTGAGATCATCAGAGATCAGAGCACAGGCTTTGTGGCAGTTTACGAATACCAGCCAGCGGTAGATTTCGTGGGTTCGGACTGGGTGGAACTAAGATTGGAAACAGGTTCCGATGGTATGAGCATACCGGTGGAAGCGACGTTGGTTCGGATCAACTTTAACATATCCGAGTGATGGAGATCCTTGATGCAGTCATTCGCCCAGCGACGAGCAGGTCACGGTTTGTAGTACCTGTTCTCTTTCTGGTGATTTCGGTTAGCCTGCAAGGCTGCTCAGAGGATACCGATGAGGCGCAAGGATTGTTGCTACCTCCGGATGTGTGGCAAGTGGAAGAAATAGAAGGTGTCGTTGGGTACTGGGACTTCGATCAAGTGGACAGGTACTTTATCAATGTAGCGGTGCCAGGGACCATTGATAGCCAGGTCACTGGTCTCATCGACGAGATGCCAGCCGATTTTCAGGCGGTAGGGCTTCGGGTCACGTTCAGCGGTCGATATCTTGAGGAGACCACCAACCCCCGTCCCATGTTGGGTGGCCAGCGCGTCTATTCATTGGAGCTGTCTTCGATTCGGCTCGCGCGATAATAAAATCATGCTTCATTTGCTCGACGGTGCGGTTTGGCATTAGCTTTCGTCTATGTCCACCGACCTGGAAAAGCTCCTGCAGCACCTCCAACCTCACCTCCACGAAGGTCAATATGTGTTTTGCACCGTACAGCAACCCGCTGCTTTGTTGATCACGAGCGCTATATGCTCATTTCGGGAGATGGAGGGTACCACGATCATTCTAAAACGGGAACTCGCCGATGAAGCAGGGCTCGATTACTCCTATGTCGCGGCCTGGATAACCCTGGAAGTGCATTCGTCGCTGGATGCTATTGGGTTGACTGCTGCGTTTTCTGCAGCACTTGCCGCAGAAGGGATGAGCTGTAACGTTGTTGCTGGCTATCACCATGATCATATCTTTGTCGATCATGGGTCGGCCTCGAAGGCCATGGCGGTGTTGCGCGGGCTGTCCAAGCCATAAAGTCTTGTCAGTCACCAAAAACAAGAAGTCGCAAACCATGATAAAGACCGTCGGATTGTGTAAGTTTCTTTAAACAAATTGACCTGTCGGCGATGGCATTCACAGAAAAAACCAGGCTTGCACTTTTGACGCTGTTCATTCCTGTGGCATTGTTCGCGTTACTTGCCCCCTACTCACTGTTGGTAGGCTGGAATTTCTTCTCGGCTGTGCTTTTCTGGTTCATTGTCATCCCAGCGACCACCGTCCAGTTGCCAAAAGTGTTGAAGGTCACACGAAGGCCCTTAGGCTTTCAGATCATCGGTTTGCTTTTCTTTTATGGATTCATACATTTTCTCATTTATGAGCATTCGCAAACTGATCTCTACCAGGTGATGATGACGAGTTGCCTTTTCAATCTAATCGCCGTGGGCTATATCAGCCTGGAGAGCGGATATCAAGGAAGGAATTGCAAACCGGATACGGCGCAATGACTGCCAGTGTCTACACCGTATTTCGCGTGTTTGAGTTGGCCCCCAGCGGCAATTTTCGACCGGTTCGAAGCGAGCTGATGAGCTATTACGACAATAAATTCCTCGAAGCTTTCGAGTCACTGGAAAGTGCCTCCGAGGCCATCGGGCTTTCCGGTCTCCGTCGAGCAGAGTACGTTATCCTCCCGGTTGTGGTTAAAAGATCCTAAATAATACATCTGCTAGCTATGGAATTGACTAACGAAGTGATTGACTCCATCGACAAAAGCGTCCTTTGCTGGCTCGCTACTGTCGCGTCGGACGGCACACCCAACGTCTCCCCAAAAGAAGCATTCAGTAACTTCCGCAATAGCGAAATCATCATCGCCAATATTGCATCTCCCCAGACCCTGGAAAACCTAAGAGAAAATAAGCAAGTCTGCGTGAGTTTCATTGACGTACTGATCCAAAAAGGATTCCAAATAAAGGGCACCGCAGAGGTGATCGGTTCATCGGACCGAAGGTGGCCCGACCGAAAGCAAGTGCTGACTGCCATTACGAGAGGTAAGTTCCCCTTTTCCACCCTGACCATCATCACGCCTTTAAAGGTCAAGCCCATCATTGCGCCCAGCTACTACTTATTTCCCAACACGACAGAAGAACAGCAGGTAGCAAGTGCTAAGAAGTCCTACGGCATGTAGCGAACCAAAGTCATGATTCAACTCCTCGGCATCCCTTTTGACTCCAACTCCTCATTTCTGAAAGGCCCTGCCCTGGCTCCGCCGCGTATCCGATGGATGGACCAGCAGGGATCTGCAAACGCATTTGCCGAAAATGGCACCGAGATCCTGCAAGGTCTTACGTATCGCGACTTGGGGGACATGGACTTGGCCGGGGCATCTCGAGAGCAGGCGTTTCGCAAAATCAAAGCACAGGCCGCAGCAGTGATTGCCGACGGGAACCACCTACTCTCGATTGGCGGCGATCACTCTGTATCCTATCCACTTGTCAGCGCTTTTGCCGAGCGATTCCCGGGGTTGCACATTTTGCACCTCGACGCACATGCCGATTTATACGAAGATTTTGAAGGCAATCCTTACTCACATGCGTCGCCCTTTGCCCGGATCTTGGAGTCTTCAGCTGTCGACTCATTGACGCAAGTGGGTATCAGGACATTGAACACCCACCAACGGGAACAAGCCCAACGATTTGGTGTGCAACTAGTGGAAATGAAAAGCTACTCAACGGCCTTTCTCAAAGACTTGAAAGGGCCGCTATACATCTCCCTCGACCTTGATGTCTTAGACCCCGCTTTCGCCCCCGGTGTCTCGCACCACGAGCCGGGAGGTCTGAGCACCAGGCAGGTGCTTGATCTACTTCAAGGGATCGACGTGAATGTGGTGGGCGCGGACATGGTGGAGTACAACCCGGTTCGTGATGTCCACGATATGACCGCCATGGTTGGGTACAAAATGATGAAGGAACTGATGGCCCTCATGAGCACCTAGACAAACAACCAGGAGCACAGCCAACAACAAAAACTGCCAGTTTCACGCCATTCAAGAACCAGTTGGCGCCACGTGCAAATCCGAAGCAGAGAAGTGTCGTGTGATCTAGTGTATCAAAAAACAATACGATCATGAAAAGAAATCCTCTGACCCTCATTGCCCTAACGCTATCGATTCTATTGACTATGGCCTACGAAGCTTGCGCCACGATGAGTCCTCAGACTAAGGGCGAGTTGGAAGCCGCCGCCGAGCAATTCATCAAAGTGGTGGATGCCAACGACGCCGAGTCACTGACCCAACTGCTTCACCCACAGATGCTGCAATATGTGCAGTTGGGTGGGGATCTCATTCCATTCAAAGCCGCTGACTTCATACAGATGGTGGCTGACAAGAAGATCGGTGGTGTACCGCGTAAGATCTCTCATCACTCTGCTAACATTGTACGGGGCAAAACAGCCAACGTCATCGTCAATGCTGTCAGCGAAGAGTACGACTTTATGTACCAACTTTCGATGGTCAAAACTGCCGATCAGTGGCTCATCGTCGGAATCCTGGTAGATATCACTAAGCCAGGATGAGATACTTTTTTGCCTATTTCAGTATACTCCCCCAGTTGCTCTTGGCGCAGGGGGAGTCTCTGTCTGTAGCTGGAATCTCCCTTTCTCACGTGGTAATGGAAGATTCGCTGGAGCTGACGATAACCGCTCCCACCACCGGATGGGTGGGTGTTGGCTTCAACCAGGAGAACAACATCGTGGGCAGCGATTTGCTACTTTTCCATGTAGTGGATGACCAAATAGAAGGCGCGGACCTCTACGTGGCAGGCTTCGGGGATCCGCGCAGTGATGAGTCTTTGGGTGGGCAGAAATCCGTGCGGATCATATCAGGCTCGGAGTACGGCAGGGAAACGAAAGTGACCTTCCGAATTGCTCTGGACAATAGTGATCCGTATGACTTTCAACACCAACCGGGTGTCCCTCTTTGGCTGATCCTGGCCTACTCCACGCACGACGACTTCGAGCATCATTCACGCTTGAGAAAACACGTACAACATCAATTTTGAGCGATTATTCTTAACTTCCTTCAGTGAATATCCTATCCCGTAAAGGCATTCTCTACAACTTTTTGATTTGGTCCTTGGTGGCTGTATTTACCGCTACGCAGTTGTACCTCAAAAGCTACCAATCCAGCCCTGAAGAGGCCAACTGGCTCGGACAGTTTGGCGTGCAACTCCTGGTATGGTGGGTGTGGGCAATCCTAACCCCCCTGATCTTCTGGTTGGTGACCCAGTATCGGATTGGCCGTGGCAATGTCGTCATTCGGTCCGTGATCCACCTGGTCGCATCCGTTGTGCTCGTGTGCCTTTTCCTGGCCGCCTACTCTTTGATTTGGAATGCGGTGACTTTCGGCACCGTGCGACTGGAGATGTTCCGCAATATTTACATCGCCCTTTTCCTGAACCTTTTCCACTGGCACCTCTTCATCTACATGGCCATCCTGGGCATCGTCCACGCTCGAGAGTTTTACCTCGAGTCGAAACGAAGGGAACTGCGAAGCATTCAGCTGGAAAAGGATCTGGTGGAGAGCCAGCTGCAGATGTTGAAAATGCAACTGCAGCCTCACTTTCTATTCAATGCACTCAACAGTATCGTCAGCTCTATTCACCGCAATAAATTGGATTCGGCGATCCACATGACTACTGATCTGAGCGAACTGCTCCGCATCTCACTAGCCGAATCAGACCTTCACTTGGTCCCGTTGCAGAAAGAACTTGAGCATTTGAAAACCTACCTCCGTATCGAAAGTCACCGGTTCAAAGACCTGGAAGTATCCTATCACATCGATCAATCACTGGTAGAAAAACCCATCCCAAACTTTATCCTGCAGCCGATAGTAGAAAACAGTATCAAACACGGAATCTCCAAAAAACAGAAAGCCAGAAGAATCAGGATCTCCGCAGCGCAAGACGAAGGAGAAATCGTATTCAGCGTCTACAACGAAGGACCAGAACTGAACCGACAAAAGTTAGACGGCATTGGCTTGTCCAATATCCGAAAGCGACTACATACCTTCTATGAGGACAAATCACACTTTGAAATAAGATCGATGGACGATGGAGTAGAGACGGAAATTCGCATACCGGCATGAGAAAATCCGTACTGATTGCAGATGACGAAGAAGACGCCAGGGAACTGTTGAAAGTACACCTGGCTCGCCATCCGCAGCTAGCCTTGGTCGCAGAAGCACAAAACGGCCAAGAAGCGCTGTCACTCATCGATGCACAAAAGCCTGACATTGTATTGCTGGACATACAAATGCCGGAGATGAGCGGCATGGAGGTAGTTGAGCGGTTGTCTAATCCACCCTCGATCGTCTTTATCACAGCTTACGATGCCTTCGCGGTCAGGGCCTTCGAACTCAATGCTATCGACTACTTGCTGAAGCCCTTCAGTCAAGACCGATTCGATGCGACGATCTCCAAGGTATTGGCTTCCGGCCTCAATAGCCAAAAACTCGAAGCACTGATGACGAGTCTCTCGGAGACCCTAGGCAGTCCCTCCAAGTATCTCAGAAGATTTGCCAGCAAGTCGGGAAGTCAGATCGTGTACATCCCAGTAGGGGAGGTTGTGATGATTGAGTCCGCAGATCAGTACGTAGAAGTGCACACATCCGACGCAAAGCATTTGCTGAGACTAAGTATGGACTACCTGGAATCGGTCCTCGACCCTCGCGTCTTCTTCCGGTCTCACCGATCCTACTTTGTAAGCATCGACACGGTGACGTCCATCGAACAATTCGAACCCAGAAACTATCTCATACACCTCCACTCAGGGCTAAAGGCCCGCCTGGCTCGTGACAAGCGGGACGCCCTCAACGAACTACTGACCCTACGTTAAGAAAACTTTTTTTGCTCCTGCCATTAAACCTCCGCTCGTATACTTGGTCTAAGGTGTAACCTAAAACCAAGTATGATAAAAATGATCCTACTTGCCGGGTGGCTGGTGCTATTTGTATCCTGCCGCCCGGGCACTGACCCTGAGGTACCCGGACCAGATGACGACTTGACTGAACAGATTCCGAAACCAGCCCTGGGTTACGGCAGTGACGGACCCTTCACCGTGGCAAAAAGCGAGGTAGCAAGCCCACTATTCCCCGGAAGAAGTATCGAAATTTTTTACCCGGAAGGCATGGAAGGTCCAAGACCGACTCTGTTTTTCTGCCATGCTTTAGGTGGCGATCAGAGCAGCTTCTACCAGGGGTTATTGGACTTTGTGGCCATGAAAGGGTATGCAATTGTATTTGCACCCTACCCTACAAGCGGTGTCACCATCGAGGATCGCTATCGCATACTATGGGATTCCTTTCAAAGGGCCGTGGATCGTTTTCCCGATATTATTACTACGCAAAAGGTGGGCTTTGTCGGCCACTCATTCGGTGCAGGTGCCAGCATCGGGCTCGCCCATCGCGCATTTGTGGAAGAAGGGTGGGGAGCATCCGGAAGAATCATCTTCGCGATGGCGCAATGGTACAGCTATGAGCTAACCCCCACCCAATTGTCCAACTTCCCGACAAATACAAAAATGATCATACAGGTCTACGATGAGGATGACGTTAACGATCACCGCGTGGCGATCGATGTTTTCAAAAACATCAATATCGAAACAAGTGAAAAAGACTTTGTATACGTCAACAGCAGTGTGGTGGCCGACTACGAGTATGTCGCCGATCACGGAGTGCCGAATACGATCCTAGCATTGGACGCTCTAGACTACTACGCCATCCACCGCTTGCTTGATGCCTTGATCGACTACTCCTTCAACGACGTCCTCACCGCCAAAGCAGTTGCACTAGGCGGAGGTGACCCGGCACAGGTCACTATGCCTTGTGTCCGCCAGGAGTGCATGGCAGAACTCGTCGTCACCGATGACCCAAGTCCAAACTATCAGCAAAGCAGGTACATGTTTTCATGCTCAGATTTTCGAAACCCGCGCAGTGAGTTTTGCGAATCTTGAATCGACCCAAAATGAGGTTTTAAGACGCGTCGAAGCCTGAGTTAACGCTTGTTCATGCTCTGCGTCCACTGCCTGGACCAGCATATTACTTTAGGGTATCGACTAGCACCACCCTGACATCGCCAAAAGTGACTTCCGTATTGTGTGCGAGTAACCCAGCGCCGCCACTCCGTATATTCTGCTGCCGCTCGACAGCTGTGAAATCCCAGTCGACAGGTTCTGGAATATTCAGGTCCCATAGCTTAACCTGGTACATGGTGGAGTCTCCGCCCAAATCTGTCACCCGGTGCTTCATACCATAAGCGGTATTGAGCTTGATTGAGCGATAGTCCGCCATTTCTTGCTCGGAGTAGAAATTCTCATGCTCAGGCTTGGGGCCATCAAAGATTCGCCACCGACAGCTATCGAGGTCTTGGGTCAATCGAAACTCGGCGGTCGCGCCCAATGGGTACCATTGCCGGTGAGGCTGCCGCTCATCGACCCCGTGGCCTGGCCAATACACCGCAATGGCGGCATGCGACACGTTGTAAGTGGGAGGGCCAGGCACAGGCGGAGTAAAGGAGTGAAATGTAACAGAAGTAACCACTTCATAGTTGATCCAGGACGCATCACCAAAGGCCAGCATCCGATCATAATAGACGTCTTGATTTCTTACCCCCTCTTTGGTGAGGTACCAACTTCCGTCTACAATTTGCACGATGTCCTGGAGTCGATCCACTTCCCTCCATTTGATCTCAAACGGTAACGGCCAGGGGTCCCCGCTCCTCCGAAAATCAATGCGCACTTTAGCTTTGGCTTTATTTCCTATCGAATCCTCTGCCACAATTTCCAGCTCATTCCAACCAGTCTTCAGGTCACTGGTGTCCAGATCGACGTTAAAGTCTCCCAACTTCGCTAGTCGATGAAGGTCTGATCCCCAAGTCAGCCTTTCGGCCTTTGATCCATTGAGAGAATAGGCCAAACTTCGAAGGCCATTGGGAGCTGTCGCCTGGCCCAATATGTTGATCCAACGTTGAGCAAGTCCCGGCTCACCAAATACTTGCTCTGATCCGTACCAGATGTCAATTTCAATGGGTGTGTTGCTTTGACAGCTACTCAAATCTAGCAGACAAACCACACCAATGACCCATAGAAGAGGTCGAGCGCACCGATATTCCATTTTGACTTGCATTGGATGAAGTGCCTAAAGTTAAGGTGCGCAGAGGAGTAGTGAGGTTACCTCTTGGTACGACAGCATGTCTCCAGCCTCACTGCAGCAAGCGATGGATACACACCTCTTGTACACCCCCAAGGCATTTGCTAGTTTACAGCGCTCGAACGCTTTGCATATTTTATGAATCCACAACACTTTTTCGGCCTGTTGCTCTTGTTTCTCATCTCCTGCGCACAAGAAGATAGACCTGCGATGTATCTCGGCCAGGGCACCATGTCGGGAGAAATCACCTCTACGTCGGTCCTTCTCCAGTCTCGGTTGACAATGACAGATACACTGATCGATGGAGATGTACCCGGGATAGTTGGTGTGGGCCAATTCGAGGTCAGCCCTAGCGATTCTTTCCAGGACCCGACCACCTCCGGATGGCTGAATGCTACCGCCGAAAATGACTTCATCCTTAAAACCAAGATCTCCGGGTTGGAAAGCGGCACTCAGTACTACTACCGCTTACGGTTTGGTACCGAATCCGCCCAATCCAATGCCGTAAGCCCGGTAGGCACTTTCAAGACACTCCCAGGCGCCAAGAGTACTGAAAAGGTTTCGTTTGTGGTGGTGACAGGCATGAACCACTATCATTTTCACTATGGCCAGTACAACCGCAACCAGGCCTACACCGGAAATGACAAGCACCTGGGCTATCCAGCGTTGGCGTCCATTCTGAAGCTGAGACCTGACTACTTCATTGGTACGGGGGACAATGTGTACTTTGACCATCCTAACCAACGTGGCTTCGAACGGGCCAAAGAAAGGGGCAATGATCCTCACCCTGGCGGCTACGGGGGCAAAGAGGTGGTCGACGAGACAGGAATGCGAAGGAAATACCACGAGCAATTTTACCAACCCCGTTACATTGAACTCTTTCGGTCGGTAGGCACCTATTGGGAAAAGGACGATCACGACTATCGCTTCAACGATGCAGATCCCTACCAGGAACTCGATATTTCACATGAGCTGGGCATTAAGAATTTTCGTGAGCAGTTGCCCGTCGTAGATCCCAACGACCCTAGTGCAGTTACCTATCGTACCCATCGGATGAGTGCACACTTACAAGTATGGTTTCTCGAAGGCAGGGACTACCGGAGTGCCAATCAGAAAGAAGATGGACCGGATAAGACGCTCCTGGGTCGGGAGCAACTGGCGTGGCTACAGGAAACCTTGCTCGCAAGCGAGGCTACCTTCAAAATCATCGTATCGCCCACGCCGATGGTAGGTCCTGATGACGCCTACAAGACCGACAATCATGTCAACCACGACGGCTTCCGACATGAAGGAGAGGCCATCTTCCAGTGGTGGAAGGACAACGGGTTCCTCAAAAAGAACCTGTACATCATCTGTGGAGACCGTCACTGGCAATACCATGCCATGCATCCTAGTGGTTTTGAGGAGTTTTCCACTGGCGCACTGGTCGACAACAATTCTCGAGCCGGGCGCCTGGCGGGAGATCCCAAATCCACGGACCCGGATGCATTGATTGAGCAGTTTTATGTCCAGGGAGATCGAGAATCTGCTAGTGGAGGATTTTTGCTCTTTTCGGTCGAGCAGAGAGCAGGTAGGCCCACGGCCTCCTTTCAATTCTTCGACGAAAAGGGCGTGCTGCTCTATGAAGCAAAGAAGGTGGGCGCATCAGATGATTGAGACCCGTTCAATAAATTGAGTTTCGGTGCAAGGCTTTGTCCACTACTTCCTCCACCTTGGGTTTCCAGCCCTCATCGCGTACGCTTTTTTCCGTACTGAGTGGAAAAAGGCCTATGTCATTTTCCTGGGGACGATGCTGGTTGATTTGGATCATTTG
>JBCCXG010000135.1:0-11403 GCA_039191945.1 Bacteroidota bacterium | reverse complement strand
TATTCTCACTAAAGGCGTATGGAGAGTTGTAGTAGTAATCCTCAGCCAAGGGATCTACATTGAAGAACCTGGCCAAGGCAGGATCATGGTTCCGCCATTTGAATTGGACCCATCCAGTTTCTTCTTGATGCTCTTGTCCCTGGAACTTGTAGAGATTAGATGGCTCCCTTGTCCATTCATTAAAAGTCAGCCCAAATGGATAGTAGTCTTGCGTCTGCTTCACACCACTCGTGGTGTGCGTGACTGTGAAGTCATCAAAGCTCACAAAACTGCTGATGTCACTTTCATTGCTGACGTAAGCCATCAGATATCCCACTTCAGTCACTTCAATGCCCGGAATCGACAGCTCTTCCAGGGCGCCGGCTGCTGCAGAAGTGAGCTGTACAAAACCTCCCTGAAGCAAGTTCAGCGCCTCGTCGTAGAGCATGTAGTTCAGATAGCCACGGGGGATTTGCGACTCTTCATCACCTACCATGGCTGCCGAGCCCAGTGCATCCTGTAGTCGACCTTCAAGCGCGGGTCTGCCGCCCTCAAGACCAAAGACCGCAGGATCAGCAGAGTTGGCCAGTGCAGACACCAAAGATTCCACGGGAAGCGGGTCACCTGGAGGTGTTGCAGGATCAAAATAGGCAAAAACAGATAGATCCACTTTGTCACCCGGAGCCACGGATAAGGCCACAAAAGGCCCTACAGGGTGCTCATTATTCACTCTCGCCACCTCATTGCCTCCTGGCGTGTGGTTGGCTACTCCATCTGGGGCACGAGTCTCCACCACATTGGCAAATACCTGCTCATCATAAGTGGCATTCTCCGTTTCCATCGTAGCCAACATCGTGATCACCTCCGGTTCGGCAACTACGACCCTGACATTACCCAAATGGTCAGTGAGGTTGTACTCATAAAAGTAGGCTTGTCCATCGAACACGGCACGTCCTTCAGCATGCTGCACGAAATCCAGCTCTCCATTTTTGTAATGGATGTCACCCACGTAATCGATCACCTCCGTCCCGGCCGCTGAGATGGAATGTTTGGTGAGTTTGACCCCCGCCGCATCATACGTATATCGAACCGATTTACTCGGATCGTGGGTAAATGTGACCATTTCCGGCAAATTAAGGTGATTGTAAGTGACTTCCAAGCCCTTGTTGGCGTCTACAATCATGTTACCATTAGCGTCGTATTTGTATTCTCCCTCGATAGCACCATCGGAGTGTATTTCACTAAAAAGCCCATCCCCCCTGACATCGTTGACATGGTCTAGCTGATTGCCATTGTACTCGTACCGGAGGTCGTCCAAATACACTCGATTACCGGTCACAGGATCAGGACCTCTCCTTCTCAGCACCTCGATGTTACCGTTGTCGTCATAGGCGATACCTTGGTCGACATTGTCGACCACCTGGCCCGCCACTTGATACATATTATTTTGCGTGGGATCGTCCGACACAAAGTAGTACCCATTTTTCAGCCTACTTGCTGCATCATACTTGTACAGGTACTCTTTGCTGTCTTCGCTTCTCCCACCCAAGCTCTTCCACATCATTTGGCCTATGTTGCCGTTGTAAGCTTCGTACCCATTGTCGGCATCATGATAGCGCAATTCCATACCGAACTTGTCGCTCGGATCATCAAATGCGTCAGCTCCGCCATTGATCGCTTGCAACCAGCCTCGGATGTTGTACGAAAAATCCAAGGACTGCAGATCTCCACCCAAGTCCTTCTCCAATAGCTCTCCAATGCCATTGTAAGTGTTATCAACAATCGGCTCAGTATCCTGACCATTCATCGTCTGGGTAGCAGTCAATAACCGATCCATATGATCGTAGGTGAATTCATCCGTAATGTTGACGTGCTGCACTCCGTAATGCATACGCTTTGTGCGCTTGACCAAACCGGAAATCTCATTTCTGTAATCGGTCGAAACCTCATCCCTGCCTTCAACATGATGGTCGCTGACCGTTTTGATCACTCGGTATCGGCTGTCGTAGAAAATGACGGTTGTGAGCCATTCATTCGTCGAAAGAATCCTGGTTTTGCTACCTGTTACCTGGCCTTTCACCACGGATAATGCGCCCTCAGGCATGGGTTCATTGGTCCAATCATAGCTATCATAATAAGTGAGGGTCAACAAGTCCTCTGCTGCGACCACCGGATAGGTATAGTTAGTATAACCTTCCAAAGACCCATCACCGGTAAAGGTCTCACCAAAAAACGACGTGTCGTCTAGGTAGTGCTGATTTACGTGTTCCTCCACACTCTGATCGCCTGCATCGATGGTCGTCAAGCCCGTAGCTATGGGCCGGTTCAATGCATCGTACTTGGTGAACTGCCACTGATCACTCACGTATTGTTGACGGCTCTCCGATGTCTCCTTGGCGGCCTCAAACACGCCGTGGGTTGCGCCAGTTCCTTCCACCTCGAAACCAGGTAGTAGTTCCACACTCCCCCCTTCCATGATATAATAGTTGTCACCCTGATAGCTAGCTACCGAGATACGCTGGGAAACCGCCTCCGTTGCTTCCGGCAAGGTGAGTGCACCTCTTTGGTTACCATCCTGCGTTAAGACCAGTCGATCCCTTTCATCGTAAACCATATGCATCCAATCCGCACCGGGTACACGCTTGGCGACCATTCGCTGAAGATCGTCGTAGCGGTAGCTAAATATCCATCGCCGCGCAAAATCCTCGCTGTTGATGCTAGACCAGTCCAGGTCTTCTTCTCCCGTTTCGATTCGCCGTACCCCTTCTGGCTGGATCACCTGAGCAAGATTGCCAAAGTCGTCATAGACGTAATAAGTCTTGGCATACCGTGGACCATCAGTCTGTTGTTCGAGCTTGGCCATCTTCAATATCACCTGCCCTCGTTTATCAGTGAACTCTATGGTTACACCTTCCAAAGGGCCTTCATTTTCGTCCCTGATGGTGGCTTTGGTAAGCTGCCCGGTCAGATACACCCCATGATCCACCACCGAAGAGGAAGATCTATCAAACCTCAACGAACGGATACCTTCTTCCTCTCGATTGATGTCGTAAGATGATTGAACAGTGTGACCAGACTCCACGTTCCAGGCTGCGCCAGGAGCAGCTGTCTCTATGACTCGATTGAGTGGCGATGCCTCAAATACTTGCTGACTGAAGGCCGAAGCTCCATTTCCAGGATAATTGGCTTCATAGTATGAAGACTGCTGTTGCTGCGCGTCGTGGTGAAAGGCTCCATGACCGGTCACTTCTGGGAACGGCAAATATTGCTTGGCTTGCCGGCCATAGCTATCGTAACTGAACATTTGAACCAGGTCGGCGGTCGGGCTATTTGATGCGCCTACACCGATCGTTTGCAGCTGGCGCCCTAGCCCATCCATGTAGGCGATGCTTTGACTGACTTGTTCCCGATCATCGACTAGCGCAATACACCCTTCCAAAGGGGCCCGGGCAGTGTAGGTCACGACGTAGTTTTTGTCACTTGCGGCGAAAGGATGGTTGCGGCAAGGCGCTGCGTTGATGATCTCAAACAATTTCGACTGATAGACATGCATCCCGTCGCGCGAATAGATATCCAACCAGTGACCAGGCCCGGAAGCCTCCGGCACGTTCCAAGTGTGCCTATTGCCGGTGATCGTTTCTATGTACGTTCCATCGAAAAAGATCTCATATTCCTTAGTATCGGGCCCAACCCAAGTCAGCTCGTAATCCAATGTATGGTCCACCCTTTCTGCTTCCGCTGGCGCATCGAGCCATTCCGCGGCTGGAAAGTCCATGCTAAAAGGAACCTCATCCGTCAACTGACCTTGCTTCACACGCAAGCGATATTGTCCCGGGGGTGCCCAGCCAGTGCCATCCGGCTGCAGTCTCGCGGCTCGCCAAGCGAAGACCTTTTCGGTTGTAGTCCCCAAGTCCAGGATCTGCGATCCATCGGCGGCTAACAGGGCCAGGGAGAAATTACCTGCCCTCTGACCACCAGACCAAGCCATATTTATCATATCCCCGTAGACAACTTCTGTGGCGGTGAGTGGCGAGATCTCTACTGGCGCTGACAGCTCGAATAGTTCACTTTGTGCTTCCAGTTGTAGTTGCCCTTTGGTTTGTACAACTTTTACAAGCAGAGGGATAGCGATATCAATATCCGCAGGCACTAACCAACCATGAGAGGTGCCTGCACCTTTGGTGATGGACTCCAGCACTTGTCCGCCCTGGTGTATGCTCAAGGTATGGGTCCCATCTTCAACGCCTCCTTCCCAAGAAATCGGAATCAATCCTCCAGGATATCGCCCGTCTACGCCAACGTCGAAGAGGAGGGGATGACCCAATACGAATTGACCACTTTTAAAATCATGTTGACCATCTGAAGACGCTACAAACACCTGATAGACCCCAGTGGACTGCGGTACCCAGCCGGAGTACGAAGGTTCCTGCAGGTCGGAAGCCTGGTGGATTACTTCCCCATCTTTAGTGATGGTCACGTCGTATGGTTTACCTTGAAATTCACCTACCTGGTCTCCTCCTGGCACTGGCCAAATTAATTGAAAAGGTACTTGTAGTGCATCGTCGAAAAATGCTCCCTCTTGAGGAGCCATCAACTGAGGAAGCTTCCTCACGATTTGGAATACCGCATCGGATTCATCCTCATACTCCCCCTGAGTCACTCTGAGTCGATACTCGCCCTCTGGCAGACTAGGTGATTTTTCGATCGGCCAGGCAAAGGTATTTCCACTTGTGGTCGCCAAGTGTGTACTGACCGGACCTATCGTACTGATAATGTAGGCCTGTTCTGGGTCCTCCCCTTCCCAAGAGACATTGAGTAAAGTCCCGTACTCGTAACGCTCGGCATCATTGGGGACCAGGACCTTCAATTCCTTAAAGAGTTCAAAGGATTTCTCGGAGAGCTGCTTGCTCCCCCCTCCAATGTATCGAGCGGCATCTTGCGAGACTTCAACTTTGAAGTTACGCCCACCATCCTGCCAATCCGCTGGGATGTGCCAAACCATTGACGTCGAAGTAAGCCCCTGATAGGTATCTACCGTGGTGACACCTTTTTTGATACGGACATCAAATGGTGTATTTGGGCTCCCACCCGTCCAAGAAATCATTATCTGGCCTCCCGGTCTGTACCTGACCGTATTGTCGAAACTCACGACAATCGGTGCCCCGACCGTGAAGGGTTCGCTGATCACTTGTACTTCTGCCCCATCGACGACCCCTACCAAACGAATCACACCATTCGCCGCAGTCCACCGGGGCATCCAATCGTAGTGAGGTCCAGAAAATGGCTCACCACCATTGATGGGTTCATCGTTGAAGAATCCATAAAAGTTTGTCGCACCGTTGCTTTCGTCAAGCCAGCTCAGCCGTACAGACGAGCCAACCACTGCAAAATCCCCAGCAGCGACATTGGTAATAGTCAAGATATTGCAGCCAGGACCATTCCTTTTGATCGCAGGATCCGTGTCGTCGCAATCAAGTCCATTACCTACGTAGCCGGTAGGTTGAGTACAATCGAACCGAAGCGTGCTGTAATCTCCAAGACCATCATCGTCCGAGTCTCGAAACCATGCGTTTCTGGGAGTTTCTAATTCATTAGCGTCATCACAGTCATCACCTTTGGACACGTAGCCCTGAGGTGTGGTACAACTGGTTATGGCCGTGGAAGGGTCTCCATACCCATCGCCATCGGCATCCTGGTACCAGACCATTCCCGGCTTTTCGAGAGGATCCATATCGTTGCAATCACCTGCAGCCAGTGCATAGCCCTCTGGTTGTTCACAGGACACCACCTGATCTGTTTCCACTCCAAAATTATCGTTATCTCCGTCGCGATACCAAACAGTACCCGGATGGATATCCACTCGAGTATCATCGCAGTCTACCTCAACATGTGCGAGCTCGAGCGACCACTTGGGGCCGGGTGACGCACATTGACTCTTTGTTTCTGAATGGTACCCATCACCATCCCCATCCAAATACCACGTACGGGTACTACCTACTCCTGCATTGTTGTCATCGCAATCACCCAAACCCTTAGAAGCCGAGCGCCGCCAGCTATTGCCAGGTCTCACACACTGCGTCTTCGTATCGATATAGTAGCCGTCAAAATCCGCATCAAGGTACCAGACAGTATTGGGATTCAAGTCTTCATTACCCGGCACATCTGCACAATCGCCGGGACCTTTCCCATAGTCCCTTGACCAATAGGAACCGGGGTCATAGCAGGCATTCGTCGTTTGGCTATGAAATCCGTCCCCATCCCGGTCGTAGTACCATACGGTTCCTGGGTTGATGTCTTGGTCTCCAGGGCCATCAGCACAATCGCCTCCTCCGGCGTTGTTGGAGCTCTCCCAATAAGCTCCTGGATCCTGACATTGCGTCTTGGTCTGGCTGTAAAAGCCGTCACCGTCGCGATCATAATACCAGGTGGTGCTGGGATTGAGGTATGCCTCTCCGGGACCATCCGCACAATCGCCACCAGCAATGCCGTAAGTCAATTCCCAATAAGCTCCAGGGTCTGCACACTGGTTTCTCGTCTCACTGAAGTAGCCATCGCCATCTCGGTCATAATACCAGATACGGGTATTCCCGACGTTGGGGTCGTTGTCGTTGCAATCCCCTAAACCTTGCACACCAGACAGTCGCCAACCCGAGCCCGGGGCAGCACACTGGCTTCGTGTTTCTAAATAATAGCCGTCATTGTCTGCATCTAAATACCACGTACGGGTACTACCTACTCCTGCATTGTTGTCATCACAATCACCCAAACCCTTAGAAGCGGAGCGCCGCCAGCTATTGCCAGGTCTCACACACTGGGTCTTCGTATCGATATAGTAGCCGTCAAGATCCGCATCAAGGTACCAGACAGTATTGGGATTCAAGTCTTCATTACCGGGCACATCTGCACAATCGCCGGGACCTCTCCCATAGTTCCTAGACCAATAGGCGCCAGGGTCATAACAGGCATTCGTCGTTTGGCTATGAAATCCGTCCCCATCTCGGTCGTAGTACCATACGGTTCCTGGATTGATGTCTTGGTCTCCAGGGCCGTCAGCACAATCACCTCCTCCGGCGTTATTGGAACTCTCCCAATAGGCTCCCGGATCCTGACACTGCTTCTTGGTCTGGCTGTAAAAGCCGTCGCCGTCGCGATCGTAGTACCATGTCGTATTGGGATTGATACCCGCATTCCCGTCGTTGCAATCGCTTCCACTTCCTGAGCTACTGCTCCAGCCCGCGCCGCTTGGTTTATAACATTGCGTTCTACTGGACCCAAAATATCCGTCACCATCAGCGTCCTGGTACCATCTTCTACCAGGATGAACGGACGCACTGTTATCATCACAATCACGACCTCCTCCGGCACTCAACGACCAACCCGAACCTCCTGGCCTGGTACACTGCACACGATCCGTGCCATAGTAACCATCTCCATCTTTATCCTGGTACCAACGGGTGGTTGGCTTAATCCTGGCATCCGTATCATCGCAATCTGTATTGTTGCTAACATAGCCAATAGGAATGGCCTGGCCGTCCAGGACTGTCCTTGTATTGTTAGGGTTTCCATATGAATCCCTATCCTGGTCGCGATAGTAGATCGTCCCCCCGTCTCCAGTAGGCGTTGGCGGCCCAGGGAACTGCGCCATCGCTTCATGGACGGAGGCCAGTGAGACCAGTGCTAAGAGAATGACTCCAGTTGCTTTCATGGTTGTGTTCAGTCGTTTTGGTTGGCGTAGTGGTACTGGAATTGTTGCAGCGTGTAGCCATCGTGGTCTATCACCTTAGTGAGTCTTTGGAAACCATCGTACTCGTACGTAGTTGATCGGCCATTTGGATCAATCGTCTCCACTACGCCTATCCCAGGTCGGTACAGGTAGATGGTCATCTGAGCTTCTAAAGGCAGGCGTGCCTGAAGTGAAAGAAGAACATTCCTGATATGGTTGGTGTCACTTGAGGCCTCTAATAGCTCTATGTCGTCACCCAACAATGAAGCGACTTCGGCATAGGTTAAATTGGTAATTTGCGCAACTGGCAAGGTTTTGTTGTAACCCCACAAATTCACGGAGGAAATACCCGTGTGGGGCTTGATATACGACGGCTTAGCACCATTGTATTCACCAAATCTTGCTTCCCTGAAAACATTAGTGCCATATGAAACTTGGGTACTTTCTATTTGGTATTCGCTATAGGTGTTCGAAACCTTCTCAAAGGTGTACCCGCCCCTTTCCTTTACTACCTCAATGATCGGGCTAATGACATGGTCGCCCCTATTGTTCAGGTAAACGCGCGATTCAGAGTAGTCATTGGCCCCATCCATCTCGTAAGTAATATGGACTGGAAGTGTGAGCTCTGGGGAACTATTAGCCTCCTGATATCCGTAAGTCCTCTTGATGGTCAGCGGGACATTATCCTCAATGGTGCTGTGCTCTGACCAAGAGAGCTTTGGCCAGCCAGATACCTGACCTGCAAATACAAAGGCGTAGCCATTGTCCTCAGGTAATCCAGCACCTCCCTTATCAACTTTTAACTCATAATGGAAATCAATGGACGTGTTGATTTCCACAAAGTCATAATGGTTCTTCTCGTATACAAGCCGCTGGCTATTCTCGTCAAAAACTTGCTTTTCGAGTAAAAGCCCTCGTTTCCAAAAACCAGAAGAAATCTGCTTTAGATTCAGCTTCGTCGGTGGGAAATCGGGCATTGCTTGCAAACCAAACACCAGATCGTCAGGCTCAATACTATATCGATAGTGGGTGAATCCATTACCTACTTCCCTCTCAATAACTTCCTCGTAGCCTATGTGATCACTCTCAAAAGCGCCGAGTACACCGGACGGCGCGGCACTGTGGGTCCGGTAGTCAACTGCTTTGATTGTCGCAGGAGAGCCCTCGCTAACACTTGAAATCTGCTCAAGGGCCCGAAATTCGTAGTCATAGTAAGGTTCACGGGCTAGTATCACCCCACTCGATTTATTCGGTTCATTGAATTTGTAATATTCGTAGGTCAAAGATTTCGCCAACTCCGATCCATTGTGGTGATCAACCCGCTTGATTCGCAAGCCCCCTGACACTGATTGCTGGACATCTTCCGGCTGGGTGATCTTTTGATATTGATAGGTGATGCCTAGCCTCAGTCTGCTGCCCTGAATATTAGTTCTACTCACTATCTTGTATTCCTTACCAGGCTCTAGAATTTCACGATTTGAGTACGGCATCAAATAGCCTTGATAAGCGCCTATCAACTCTTCAGACCCGTTACTCAATAGGTACACTTCCGCACTGTACACCTTATCTCCATTATGCTCTATGGTTGCATCAGGTGAGTAAAAGGGCATAACTTCTAGATTTAAGTTGAAGGCATTTGAAGGGATGCTGATTACGCTCTCCGACTCCTCCTCACAAACCAAACCCTCAATACCAAATCCACCTTGGTCTCGAAACAAGACGCCACTTTCCTCGCAGGACTCCGCCATCGCCGCGGTACTACCAGTAGCGATAATACTCTCAGGCAAGCCACCCACAGGGTAAAAACCATGACCCTCATAATAAAAGCTTGTATGGCCTCCCGTTGGATAATGTAATTCTTTAATCATCCCCGTCGTGGATGGATTGGGTTCCCTATCGGCTCCGGGGACGATAGGGCCCATCAAACTCGTAAAACTAGGAACCAAGGTTCTATTGCTCGTGGCTCGGTTGAAGTATCCAAAGTGATCCGATGCGTAAGAGTTCCTAGAAGGTAAATCCCCTAAACCATAATAGGTGAATTCATAGGGAGGATGCATTTTACCATCCATTCCAATCTCCACTATTGACTCGAGAATCAGATGCTGCTCCCAAGGTTGAAGCCCAGAACTAAACTCCCGATAATCAAAAGCAAAGCTTTTGAGGCGCTCATCGACAAGATTAAAAACAGCCAGCGAGTCCAGCTTGTAGCCATTTTGCAAATCTTCACGGGATTTCGAAGCGTAAAACAGAACGTATCCCGCCTCCCACGCGATCTTACTGAGATGTCGGGTATTTACGGTGGTAACCCTGCTCGCCTCGTTTTCAGTTCGACTGTAGTCTGAATCGGATGAAACGAGCCGCTCGGTGACACTGTGGGTCGGAAAGTTATCCTCAACAATCAAAGTCCGGTAATCATATTCAAAATGAACTACCTTCTTTGACCTTCGTGATTCAATCTCTGACAGGTACCAAGTGGACTCAAATACCCTTTCATCGGTTGGGGTACTGTAATTTACGGATGAGAGCTCTGACTCATCAAAAGTGTAAGCCACTCCCTCTAAATCGACTATCTCGAAGCCATTTGATATGCTACTTGACTTCGGCGAAATCGAGAGATCTTGATAAGGGAATTGCAGAATATTTTGGTCAATATCGAATGTAAACTTGCCGGCACCCCCGGGATAATTGTAATAGAAGATGTCACTCTGCGTATCCCAATTGTTAAGATGGATGAGATACATCTGGTTTTTCATTGCCAGGAATGGAGGACTGCTGTCCTCCATGAGTTTGTCGATAATTCCTTGCTCTTTCCACTCCAAGATGGACTCCATGGTAGAGAAATAGCCATGGTTGTGTTCGTCGGGAAGCCCTCGAACTGAACGTGTCACCACACCGCCCGCATTGAGGGACCAGCCCAAACCCACCCAACTCGCCACTGTTCCTACTTTATGGCCGGAGGCGTGAAAGGATAGCGAGATCGGAACAGAAACATCGTCGACCTGAATGTTGTACAATGGAATGGAAATATTTGGTAAACCGTGGTACAGATCTACGGGGGTATTGCCGTACTGGGCTAAGGCTGCAGGTGTTGGTGATGGTGGTATCACATCTTCCTGCTGTGCAAAACCGTGAAAAGGAAAGATCGGGATGAAAGCGAGCGCTGCCAACTTCAAAAAGGGATAGGGCACCTTTTGGAAAAATTGGTCTATAAATATCATCAATAGTTGTTTCATGAAGGTTGTTCTTATCACTGCCTCTCAGGCTTGGAGTCAATCACATGGTGCTTCTATCAAGACCGATAAAACGATCTTTCATCAGGACACTACTGCCTCTCCGTACCAATAAGTGCTTCTAATCTTTCGTAGACTGATTCCAACTCCGTCAGTCGTGCTCTTAGCGCATTGATCTCCTGGTCTTTCGCAATCACCGCTTCCTGTTGATCAATGGCATACAACGTGAGCTCTTCGACCTTACGCAAAAGCAACAAATTCATTGCACCCAAATCCTGCCCATCTTTGGCCATCTCTTGAGCCGATGGGACCTCGGGTAAGTGTCTATTTGCCTGAACGTACCTGGCGACCTCTTGCAAGCTTCTCAGCTCATAATCATCCGCAAAAACATAATCAGGGACCGCACTCACATCGGTGACGACCTTCACTTTGGTTGCAAGGATATCGCCGTCGACGGTGAGCTTAGCGTCT
>JBCCXG010000134.1:0-11418 GCA_039191945.1 Bacteroidota bacterium | reverse complement strand
GAAATAGTAAACCCTTTAGTTATCAATCGGTTAGACGGAAGCTTTCAGGTAATGACCTATTCTGGTGCTAGACTGCTTCTACCTACCATCAGTTACCTTATTTCGACCGAGCCGCAAGAAGGGCTTCTGTTGTGTCTTTGCACACGATTGCAAAGGACAACAGGGCATGGCACGATTACTGGTTATTTGCTTGTGTAAATGTGTGTCATAAGAGAATAGATTGGGCAGGGAGCTTACAAAGCTTGGTTGCTAGGAGAGTTGACCCGATTCTACCTCAGAGTTGACAAATATGAAACCTTGTGGGCGTTGTATTTGTGAGCAGGCTACCGCTCATTCTCGCTCATGGTCCACTAGTAAGAGTTTTTGAGGCGGAGAGCGATAGTTTGTCCAGGACATGACCAATTCCTCACGGAGAAGTACTAGATTCAGGGCACTTTTTACCGATGGAAACTACTGAGAGAAATCATCCCTTTTCCCTGGCCGGTAAGACGGCTATCGTCACGGGTGGGGCTAGTGGAATAGGTTTGGCGATCAGCCGCTTGTTTGCCCGCAGGGGCTCCCATGTACTTCTATTCGATAGGAATGAGGCCGCAGCACAGCAGGTAACTGACGAATTACGAGCTGAAGGATTGAGGGCTACCCCAGTCCTTTGCGATGTGTCTTCCAAGGCTTCCGTGCAGGACGCTTTCCAATATTTGCCAGGTGGTGAGCTTGATATTCTTGTGAATAATGCGGGGGTGGCACATGTTGGCAGCATTGAGCAGACGGAAGTAGAGGATCTTGATCGGATTTATGATATTAATATCAAGGGCATTTTCAACTGCGCGAAGGAGGCCGTGGTTTTGATGAAAGAAAGGGGAGGAGTTATTCTCAATGTTGCGTCCGTTGCAGCCGTATTGGGACTTGCCGACCGCTTTGCCTACTCTATGAGTAAGGGTGCTGCCCTCACCATGACCTATTCGATTGCCAAAGACTATGTCCAGTATGGTATTAGATGCAATGCCATGGCGCCCGCGCGGATTCATACGCCTTTCGTGGATGGATTTTTGGCGAAGAACTACCCGGGCCAAGAGCAGGAGATGTTCGGCAAACTTTCCGCCACCCAACCTATTGGGCGTATGGGAACACCTGATGAGGTGGCGGCGATGGCCTTGTATCTTTGTTCGGACGAGGCTTCCTTCCTTACCGGTACTTGCTACCCTATTGACGGTGGCTTTATTACTTTGAATTCCTAACCACATGAAACTGATAAGATACGGAGCGCCCGGTGCCGAAAAGCCAGGTATCATGCACGATGAGAAGTACTACGATGCCAGTAGCCAAGTACATGACTACGACGAATCCTTCTTTTCAGATCCCGCCTACCTCCAACAGCTAGAAAAGGTATTTGCGTCCGAGACGTTGCCAGAGATACGTCCGGAGCGACTAGGGCCTCCTGTCAAGCGACCTGGGAAGATCATCTGTATCGGTCTCAACTACCGTAAGCATGCAGAAGAGAGTGGTATGGCGGTACCGAGTGAGCCGGTGCTATTCGCGAAGGCGACCTCTTCAGTGTGTGGCCCTTTTGATGACGTGATCATACCAAAAGGCAGTCAGAAGACCGATTGGGAGGTTGAGTTGGCGATAGTCATTGGTCGTCAGGCATCCTACGTGTCCGAGGAGGATGCTATGAAACATGTGGTGGGTTACACCTTGCACAATGATGTGAGTGAGCGTGCCTTCCAACTGGAGATGGGCGGCCAGTGGGTCAAGGGCAAGAGTGCAGATACTTTTGCTCCGCTTGGACCTTTTTTGGCAACCAGTGATGAGATCTCCGATCCCCATAACCTGCGACTTTGGTTGAAAGTCAACAGCCAAATGCTTCAAGACAGCAATACCAATGATCTCGTCTTTAACATTCCTCACTTGGTGAGCTATGTCTCGCAATTCATGAGCCTGATGCCGGGAGATATTATCTCTACCGGTACGCCTGCTGGCGTAGGTCTTGGGCTCAATCCTCCGCGCTTTCTGCAGCCTGGTGATGTCATGGAACTAGGCATTGACGGCCTTGGTGTTGCCCGACAGACCGCCATAGCTTACCAGCCATGAAGATAGATAGTCACCAGCACTTCTGGAAATACGATCCAGATCGAGATGGCTGGATCACAGAGGACATGAGTGTCATCAGACGGAATTTTTTGCCCGAGGATTTACAAGGACCTCTTGCTGAAACAGGTATCGATGGCTCAATCGCTGTGCAAGCCGATCAGTCAGCGATAGAGACGAATTTTCTACTACGTTTGGCGGATGAAAACCCAAGTATACTTGGAGTAGTCGGTTGGATAGATCTCATGGCGCCGAGTCTTTGGGCGCAGCTCGAGTTGTATGCCGAGGAAAGGAAATTACTAGGGTTTCGGCACATCTTGCAATCAGAGCCGGCTGAATTCATGCTGCAGGAGGCCTTCGTCAAGGGGCTCAAAATCTTGTCCGATGCCAATTTCACCTATGACTTGTTGATTTACGAGCACCAGATGGATGAGGCGCTGGAGTTGATGAGTGCACTGCCGGATACTTTTCAGGTGGTCATTGATCACTTGGCAAAGCCAAAAATCGCAGATCGGTCATTTGAGTCTTGGGCCTACTACCTGCAGCAGTTTGCGGAGCGGGAAAATGTACAGATGAAGCTTTCTGGAATGGTGACAGAGGCGAGTTGGGCAGGTTGGCAATCATCGGATTTCCAACCTTACCTGGATCTCGCGTTGGAGCTGTTTGGCCCCAACAGGCTGATGTTTGGAAGTGACTGGCCCGTATGTCTGGTGGCTGCTTCCTATGATCAGGTCTTTGGGATTGTCAACGACTACATCTCCCAGCTTAGCGATGATGAGCAGGGGATGATACTGGGAGGCACAGCTGCCAAATTCTACAACATACTTATGAAGTAGCGTATGGACCTGGGACTCAAAGACAAAGTCGTTATCGTCACGGGAGGGGCCAAGGGGATTGGCCGAGCCATTACGATGGACCTCGTCAAAGAGGGAGCTAAGGTGCTGATAGCTGACCGGGATGCGATAGCAGCCGGAGCGTTCCAAAAGGAGATACACGAGAAGGGAGGCACGTGCGCCGTTGCAGCAGAAGACCTCACCGCCGTGTCGAGTTGCCAGCACATTGTGGAGCAGGCCGTGGACGAGCTTGGGGGAATCGATGGGCTGGTCAACAACGCCGGAGTAAATGATGGCGCTGGACTAGAGCAGGGTCCTGAGAAGTTTGAAAGCTCCATTCGGATTAACCTACTGCATTATTATAACATGGTGCACTACGCCTTACCCCAGCTCAAGGAGAATCGTGGAGCAATTGTCAATATTGCTTCGAAGACTGCACTGACCGGTCAGGGAGGTACCTCGGGTTACGCGGCCAGCAAAGGTGCGCAATTGGCCCTGACCCGGGAATGGGCTGCTGAACTGTTTCCCTTTGGGGTTCGTGTGAATGCGGTTGTGCCCGCGGAAGTGATGACACCCCTCTATGAAAACTGGCTGCAGACTTTCGAGCATCCAGAAAAGAAATTGGAAAAGATCGTTTCGAAAATACCTCTGGATAAGAGGATGACCGAACCTCAGGAAATTGCGGCCATGGCCGTCTTTCTGCTTTCGGCCCGAAGTAAACACACTACCGGTCAATGGATGATCGTCGATGGTGGCTATGTGCACTTGGACCGAGCCCTAACTTGAAATGTACCTATGACTGAAAACAAACCACCTCTAGTTAGTAAAGAGATCCTCGTACCCTTCATTCTAATCACATCACTCTTTGCGCTCTGGGGTTTTGCCAACGCTGTGACTGATCCCATGGTCCAGGCCTTTAAGAAAGTATTAGAACTGAGTAACTCCCAAGCCGCATGGGTCCAGATGGCGTTTTATGGCGGGTATTTTTGTATGGCACTACCGGCGGCACTTTTCGTAAGGAAGTACTCCTACAAAACTGGTGTACTGATCGGCCTTGGGTTATATGCCTTTGGCGCTTTGCTCTTTTATCCTGCGGCTACTACTGAGCAATTCTGGTTTTTCTGCCTGGGACTCTACGTTCTTACCTTCGGATTGGCCTTCCTCGAAACAACGGCCAACCCTTACATCCTCGCCATGGGTAGCCATGAGAATGCGACGCAGCGCCTTAACCTTGCTCAGGCCTTCAATCCCGTCGGCCTATTATTGGGCCTCTTGGTCGCACAGCAGTTTGTACTGAGAAAACTGCAGTCCGATGATATTGAAAATTACAGCATGCTGGAAGAGGCTCAAAAGGCGCTCATTCGCACGTCGGACCTGTTGGTGATACGTGATCCTTATGTGGTACTAGGACTGTTTATCATCCTGGTTTTTATTCTCATCCTTGTCAGCAAGATGCCGCAATCTCGTGAGGAGGGAGAGATCCCCAGTATGAAAGAAACGTTCCTGGACCTCTTTGAGAACAAGAAGTACGTATTGGGTGTGATTGCACAGGTACTGTACGTCGGGGCTCAGATCATGTGTTGGACCTATATCTATCAGTATGCCGAGGCCATAGGGGTCGAAAGCGATGTCGCGGCCAACTACCAGTTTGCAGCCTTTATCATTTTCCTTGTTGGACGCTGGATCGGGACAATTTTGCTTAGGTTCTTTAGTTCGGGAAGACTCTTGGCGCTATTCGCTATTGGAGGGGTGATTTTATCACTGGCAACGATGATCATCGAGGGAATGGTCGGGTTGTACAGCCTGGTCGGAGTCTCATTCTTCATGTCATTGATGTTTCCGACGATCTACGGTATTGCCTTGGATGGCTTGACGGAAGAAGACGCAAAAGTCGGGGCGGCGGGTTTGGTAATGGCGATTGTCGGAGGTGCACTGATGCCTAAATTTCAGGGGATGATCATTGATGTCGGGGGCTTTGGCGTGAATGATGTGAAGATCCTCGGCATGTCGGAAGTAAATTTCTCATTCATCCTCCCACTTGTCTGCTTTTTGCTAATTGCTTTCTATGGCCAGTTTGCTCACAAAAACACATAATCCCAATCATATATTGAACTAGGTAATCATGAACAGATCTTGGACACTTTTATTGACGGCCTTACTGGCCTTTGCGTGTAGCCAACCTACGCAGCAAAAGGAGGAAACGACCGCTGCTGCCGAAGAGCAGCCTGTTGATAAAATGGAATGGTGGCGTGATGCTCGATTTGGGATGTTCATCCATTGGGGACCCTATGCGGTGCCAGCCGGAGAGCACAAAGGTGAGCGGACCCCGAACAATAATGCCGAGTGGATCATGCATCACATGAATATTCCCATCGTGGAATACGAAGAATATTCCAGGCAATTCAACCCCGTGGAGTTTGACGCCAAGGAATGGGTCTCCATTGCCAAAGATGCCGGGATGAAGTACATCGTCATTACCAGTAAGCATCACGATGGTTTTTGCCTTTGGGACTCCAAAGTTTCTGAGTATGACATCATGGATACGTCCCCTTTCCAGAGAGATATTTTGAAAGAGCTGGACGACGCCTGCAAAGAAGCCGGCATTACGTTTTGCTTTTATCACTCGATCATGGATTGGCATCACCCCGATGCCCAGGCGATGTGGGAGCCGAACTACAACCAGGCCAATTGGGAAGGTCAGGAGCCCAAAGTCAATCCCAACTTTCGTCGATACCTGGACGACTACATGATGCCCCAGGTGAAGGAGCTGATCACCAACTACAACCCCGGCGTCATGTGGTTTGACGGGGAGTGGATCCCCGACTATACAACTGAAATGGGCAAAGAGGTTTACAACGAACTCATTGCGATGAATCCCAATCTGATCATCAACAACCGGGTAGACAAAGGGCGTCAAGGCATGCAGGGAATGAACAAGGAAGGAGTATTCGCCGGTGACTTTGGTACGCCCGAGCAGGAGATCCCTGATACAGGCCTCGAAGGCGTGGACTGGGAGTCTTGCATGACGATGAACGACAGCTGGGGCTACAAGCACTTCGATGACAATTGGAAGTCATCCGAGATGCTGATTCAAAACCTGGTCGATATTGCTTCGAAGGGAGGAAACTACTTGTTGAATGTGGGCCCTACCCCAGCAGGTCTCATCCCACCAGAGAGCGTTGAGCGGTTGGCGGCTATGGGTAACTGGATCGACCAAAATGGGGAGTCCATTTACGGTACGGAAGCAAGTCCATACGAAAGGCCGTCTTGGGGCAGGTACACCAAAAAAGGAAACAAGGTCTATGCCCACGTTTTTGAATGGCCCGCGGATGGTCGCCTAGAGTTGGAAAATGCCACTCACTCGATTAAAAAAGCCTATTTACTTTCAGAAGCGGGTGCCGAGCTAGCGGTCTCAGGCACTACAGTGACCTTACCATCGGATGCTCCGGACGATGTTGATACGGTAATCGCACTAGAGATCTGAGATGAAAGTCTATTGCCTGACTCTTGATCTGAAAGACGACCCGGCGGCCATCAAGGCTTATGATGACTATCATCAAGCAGTCTGGCCTGAGGTTTTGCAAAGCCTGGAAGATAGCGGGATTCTCGCTATGCAGATCTATCGCTTCCACAACCGTTTGTTTATGCGGATAGAAACAAAGGATGATTTCTCTTTCGAGAAAAAAGCCGAAATGGACCTGGCCAATGCGAAAGTACAGGAGTGGGAGAAGCTGATGGAAAACTACCAGCAGGCCCTTCCCTCGAGTGACCCTGACTGGCGATGGGTACTCATGGAGCAGGTCTTTGATTATAAGGCTTAGCGTGCGAGCAGCCAGGTGAGAGGCACCTGGCTGCACACATCAGAAATCGTAGCTAGCTTGTTTTTTTAGAAAGCCGGTGACGTCGGCGATAGTACCTTCCTCAAGCACGTGCATCATGAGTTGGACAGATTCCCGTAGTCCCAAAGGCCCAGCTCCCACACCGTACATGGTGTAAGTGGTTTCCCACTTCATCATGTAAAAAAGTTGTTGCTCTCGAACGTTGTAGAAAACCGGTGTCCCATCGGCTGACGTGGCCAGGATGTATTGGTCGGTGCGTTCGTTGATCCGACAATGATCCTCCGGTAGTCGTTGGTCCGCTTGCCACCTTAAAGAGTCCCCATCGTAGGTGAGGGAAAGCGTGAATTGGCCTTTTTCACGGTGTAATCCATATTCCTGATCATATTCAAAGCTTTGAGTGTAAGAAATCTGCTTCGCTTCTTGAGCAGCACCCGAGACCATCTTTAAGGACAATAGCAGGAGCAAGGGCAGGAGGCGTAGATATCGGGTTGGGTGAGCGCGTCTCATCTATTAATCCATCTGGTCAATGAGATGTTGTACTACATCTTTTTGTGTGTGGTCGGTCTCAAGTAGGGTGATCATTTGCCTAACGCTGGTTTCCACCTTTTTGGGTGCCACCCCATACCCCCAGGTACGATAGGTGTTGCGATGGAAATCTATTTGGAGAAATGCCTCTCGAGACAGATCGACAAATAGGTACAGTTCATTGGCCCTGGCCACAATGTACTGGTCAGTTTGCTTTCGAACCTCAGCGTTTTGCCATTGATCAAAGATGCTCTTGGTCCATTGTAAGGAACTTTCGTCGTACCGCAGGTACAAGTCTTGGGCAAAATCGAAAGTGATGGAATCGCAACCTGCATCTTGTTGGCATTGGTACGACTTCGTATACTGAAAATTCAGCGATTGCTGACCAAGTAGCACCTGGCCACTAAGCAGGAGAAGGAGTGATACGAGTGTTTTTCTCATGACGTCCGGTATCCTATGGAATGACCTGCAGGGCCGAATTGTTTGGTTGACGCCTACTTAGGGGCGACAATAGTCATCGGTTGCAGTGTGCCTGAGGTTTTTCTAGGAGCACTTGGACCTAGATACTAAACGTCCTTCAAAGTGCCCAAATCAAACTCAAAACCAGGAAGTACGACGCCACCCTCTAGCTTGTGGTTGAAGTTACTGATTTCATCAACGGTTGACTCGTGATAGACCAAGGCCTTTTCCTTTTCGACGTCGATGAGCCAACCTAATAGCACCCCGTTCTTGCTCCAGGCTTCCATCTTCCTCTGAAGCTCGGCCCATGAGTCCGAAGGTGACTTGACCTCCACAATAAACTCAGGACAAATCGGAGCAAACTTTTGCTTTTGCTCTTTGGATAAGGCGTCCCATTTCTTCCTCGAGAGCCATGCCAAATCTGCCGCTCTAATTGAGGTATCAGGGAGACGGAAGCCCGCCGAGGCGTCAAAGACGATGCCGGTGCTGTTTTGAGAATTCCAAATGCCGAGAGCCAAATGAATGATGTGGTGATACGAAGCGGCCAGGCTACCTGTTGGGGACATAATGATGAGTTGTTTGTTTTCATCTCGCTCAATACGCAACTCCGGGTTCGCAGCGCAAAAGGCAAGCAGCGCATCGTCATCAAATGCGAGGTCTTCGGGAAAGGAGAGAATGAATCCGTTTTCCAAAATCATAATAGTATAAAGATAGCTAATCTCTATTTCGTTCAGTACGGCGAGACACCCAAGCAACGTTTGCTCTTTGCCGGGTATATGCGTGCGCAAATCGAATAGGACTTAAGGATTCCAAGGATCCAGCTTCAGCGTATAGACGGACCCAGAATCGCTCTGCTACAGAGGGCTAGTGCACGCATTGACACACCACAGTCACCATCTACTGTGAGTTTTCATTCTATTTCATTGCGCCTAAACCCCTGATTTGAGCCTATATAGGCCCTCTCCGCAGTTGCTTGATATAAGTCACCGTTTCTTCTGACCTACAGCATACCCACCACCCACGAGCCAACCGAATTTAACGGTTGAAAATTCGTAGGATCATGGACAAACCGGAGTATATCACCCTTGATGGGAATACAGCAGCCTCCAAAATTGCTTACGCCTTCAGTGAAGTAGCTGCTATCTATCCCATTACGCCCTCTTCAGATATGGGGGAAAAGGCCGATGCCTGGGCCGCTAGTGGAAGAAAAAATCTATACGGAGAGAAAGTCGACGTAGTACAAATGCAGTCGGAAGCGGGTGCCGCCGGCGCCATTCACGGTGTGCTCTCTGCCGGAGCGATGGCTACGACTTTCACCGCCTCGCAGGGACTTCTCCTGATGGTTCCCAACATGTTTAAGATCGCGGGTGAGATGTTGCCCACGGTTTTCCATGTGTCGGCACGCTCTATCGCGGCGCAGTCGTTGTCCATCTTTGGTGACCACTCCGATGTGATGTCGACAAGGAGCACTGGCTTTGCCATGCTGTCTTCCGCTAACGTGCAGGAGGCACAGGACATGGCCGCGATCGCTCACCTTAGCACCCTAAAGTCTCAAATACCTTTCCTACACTTTTTCGATGGTTTCCGTACGTCGCACTCCATCCAAAAGATCCAGAACCTAACGGATAATGACCTGCGAAAGCTGATCGATGTGAATGCGATCGAGCGATTCCGTGGTGACGCCCTCAACCCAGATGCCCCCGTTTGTAAAGTGGGTGCCCAGAATCCCGACGTCTATTTCCAGGGCCGCGAGACGGTCAATAACTATTATAAGCAGTGTCCTGAGCTGGTTCAGGGGGTCATGAGGGAGTTTTACGAACTGACCGGTCGCAAGTACGAAATCTTCCAGTACGTCGGTGATCCTGAAGCCGAGCAAATCGTGATTGCGATGGGCTCCGGCGTGGAAACCATAGAAGAAACTGTTAACTATATGAACGCCAATGGCGCAAAGGTTGGCGCAATCAAAGTTCGACTTTATCGACCGTTCTCCATCGAAGGACTTTTGGAGAAAATCCCGACCTCGGTCAAGAAGATCGCGGTGTTGGACAGGACCAAGGAACCTGGAGCGACCGGAGAGCCGCTTTTCCTTGACGTCGTTTCTGCATTTGCGGGTCGATCTGACGTCCGGATCATCGGTGGCCGGTACGGTTTGTCTTCTAAGGAATTCACCCCTTCCATGGTCAAGGCCGCGTTCGATCACCTCGAGAGTGACGGTTGGCATGGCTTCACGGTGGGTATCGAGGATGACGTATCCAACCTGTCGATCCCGGTCAAAGAGGAGATCGACACCGAGCAAGAAGGCATTATCCGATGCAAGTTCTGGGGCTACGGTTCCGATGGTACGGTGTCTGCCAACAAAAACTCAATCATGATCATCGGTCAGAACACCAACCAGTTTGTGCAGGGTTACTTCCAGTACGATTCCAATAAGTCGGGAGGGTATACAGTCTCTCACTTGCGATTTGGCAAGGATCCTATACAATCCGAGTACCTGCTCAATAAGGTGGAATTCGTCGCGCTACACAGGCCGCAGTACATCGGTAAATACGACTTGCTCGAGGGCATCACCGAAGGAGGTACCTTCTTGATCAACAGCAGCCAAAAGCCAGAAAGGATCTTCAATCTCTTCACGGAAGACATGCAACAAACGATCCGTGATAAGCAAATCAAGGTGTACGCAATCGACGCCAGCAAGATAGCTAAGAGCGTCGGCCTGGGTGGTCGCATCAACAGCGTGATGCAAACCGCCTTCTTCAAGCTGTCAGGCGTGCTGCCGGAAAAGGAAGCCATCGAGATGATCAAGCAGTACATCGAGAAGCAGTTCAAGCGGAAGGGCCAGGAGATCGTCGAAATGAACTGGAGAGCCATCGACGCGGCATGTGATGCCGTGATCGAAGTACCGATTCCTGAGGTCGCAGAGAAGCATGCCAATAAGGTCGATGTCGTGCCGGAAGGTAGCGGCGAATTCGCAGAGGAGGTCATGGATCCCGTATTGCGATTGCAAGGAGATCGAGTGCCGGTTTCGAAGATGTCTCTCAATGGAACGATCCCCGCGGGGACGAAGAAACTCGAGAAGCGAGGTCGGCCGGGTAATGCCGCGACGTGGCTGGCCAAGTTAGACTTCACGCCATCTCACAATGCCAAGGAGCCGTACTTTGAGTATCCGGGATGCTGTTCAGGTTGCGGAGAGACCCCTTATATCCATGCAGCGACGCAGCTCTTTGGCGACCGCATGATCATCGCCAATGCCACGGGTTGCTCATCCATCTACGGGGGTACTTTCCCGTCTACACCGTACACCACAGATGCCAACGATAAAGGGCCTGCGTGGGCCAACTCACTCTTCGAGGATAACGCAGAATATGGCTTTGGATTCCGATTGGCGGTGGACGCCAACCGACGTCAGCTACTGACGAATGTGAAGAACTATCTCGCATCAGCTGGCCAATCCAAGTTGACCGAAGCGTTAGCGAAGTGTGTGGACAATTTTGATCTCGTGGCTCCGGAAGCAAAGGAGCATGCAGAAGCAACGAAGTCCCTGCTCGTAGATGCGAAAGAGAAGGACAAAGCGCTGCAACCTATTTTGGCCAAGATCAAAGAACTGCAAGATTACTTCGTCGACAAATCCATCTGGATCTTCGGTGGAGACGGTTGGGCCTACGACATTGGATTCAGCG
>JBCCXG010000133.1:0-11497 GCA_039191945.1 Bacteroidota bacterium | reverse complement strand
GAAAAGAAAGATCAAAAAGGCCCACAAGACCGCGAAATCAACTCCGAATACCAGTAGCAACAAATAGCTCAGCACACCGGTGAGCAGACTCATTGAGGTCTTCACAAAAAAGTACTTATTGATCGACAAGCCGATATGATCCAATATCAACTGGACTGTATTTCTTCTTTCTGGATCTCTGAAAATACGGTCAATTTTCAAGGGAATAAAGTTCTCTTCGATCAGTAGAAATATCACATAGACTACAATCAGCGCGAGGTTCCCTACGATCGAACTCAACGAATTGATGACACTGCCGATGTACGTGCGAAGATCCAGATTGCCTAGGTTGTCCAAGATGAACTTGTCGACATCATCGACCATCGGCAATCGATCCAAGAAAGGAACGCTTCCCAACGCATTGACCATACCCTGAACATTTTCAGTGTAAGCGGGAGACTTCTGGATAATCAAGTTGACATTGAAGGAAATGATTTCGAAAACGGCCCACAAAATCGAAAAAGTCAACAAAAATGCCAGCGTAGAAGCCAACCAAGGTGGTGCGCTCCAGCCGCGGATACTGATCCTGGCAATGGCCCTTTTTGTCGCACTGATCAGATACCAAATGAATAGCGAAAGCACAAAAGGCTCTATGAGACTTCGAAAATAGATCAACGTCACGACCAGAATGGATAGGATAATGAACCAACTGGCCGATCGTGAGATCTTGAAGGACTGATCAAGCATGAAAAAAGATTCGTGTTATGCTATAACAAAACTATACGAATGCCCCACTAAAGCAAGCAACAGCCAGCGCTGCATGCAAAATTGAGTGGAAGATCGTGGGTGATCAAGGTCTAAGCGACCTCAGGAATGTGCAGGAGATACCTGGGCGCGCTACCTACCGATGATGAGCTTGTGGGTGGACTGTATGGACTCATTGGCCATCCTGAGTAGGTACAGACCCGGACGTAGCGTGGCTGTCGCGATCTCTGTCTTTCCCACCTGGCTGGCGCGAAAGACCATTCGACCCGAAGGCTCATACAGTACAACATCGGCGAGGATATCCGGGCTGGAAACATGTATGAGTTGGGCCTCACGATCGTAGACTGCCACGCTCGCGGTTCTAAGCGCCGTAAAGTCGACCTTGATGATCGAGAAGAATTCCTCCGTACCATCGAAATCTACTTGCCTGAGGCGATAATAGTTGACGGACGCAGGATTTTGATCTTTGAATTCGTAATTGCGCGGAGCATTAGTCGTACCCGCACCAGCGACAATGCCTATCACTTGAAAATTCTGACCATCGGTGCTATGGTGCACCTCAAAGCGATCATTGTTGATCTCTGTGGCGGTTTGCCATTCTAACAAAACACCATCCAGCTCGGCTTTGCCGGTAAAAGAAACAAGCTCCACTGGCAGGATCACCGTGCCGTCTCCATCACTATAAACTCCATCTCCCGACACATCCAGAAAGTCCTCGATCGTCGTACCATCGGGGGTATCTGTGGTCGTCGTGATCAATGCCCCGCCAGTAATCGTAATGAGAGGGGATGGTTGACCCGCTGGCTCTGCGGTACACACTCGCAAAATGCCCGATCCGGGCAGGGTCGGCATATTGTCCAACAATCCTCCGGAGATCTCGATAAATCCTCCCGCGCACAGGTTAAAGTCATCATCCGATTCCACGTTGCCCCCTTCAACTCGCAATAGACCTCCACTGCGGACGGAAAAGTCATCCCCAATAATGAGGTCATCCTGTACCAAGAGAACTCCTCCATTTTCTATGATCAAATCATCAGGAACGAACACCGAGGCACTCGCAATGATGGGCGGATTGATGTAGATCGTGGCATCGATGATCGGGTCCAATCCCGAGGGCAAAACATCATTTTCCCAGTTGAGCGGGTTGTTCCAATCCGAGCTTTCGTCACCTATCCAATCACGTCCCTGATTGGGATTGACGCTACAAGAGACGCACTCTGACTGCGCAGAAGTTGCGAAAAAGGACAATAAGAGGATTGGGGTCAATAAGTAGCGATGCATAATGTTCTTGATTACTCAATACACTATAGCCTGGTTGAGTTCTTTTCTGTCTATGAAAGTCAAATGTAATACAGATGACGGAATAATCAGGAATCAGTACAACTAATTATTGAAAAAAGGCAATGTAAGATTGAGAAGGATGGTGTTGCGTAAAAACATATCGCTCTGTAAATGTGCCAGCGAGTGTAACCTGCACAAATACAGCAGGATACCCGCGCAGGAGAATGATCTTCTGCATAGATCCATGACCCCTTCCAAGCAAGGTTCACGAAGTACACGCCAGTGTACCAATTGTGGCACGGTAGAGACAGGAATTCGAAACCCGTGCCACTGAAAGCCGGAAGACATAGGTCGATGACTCGAAAACATTTGAAGAATGACGCGGGTTGGACAAAAAACATTCTCCATGCCCAAAAATTATTTGATAGTAGGCGGCTCCTCCGGTATCGGCCTAGCACTCACCCGACAGCTCGCAACAGCTGGACATGATGTTTACGTTGCCTCCAGAACTGCCGAGTCAGTACAAAGCATCCAGGGTGTCGAGCACATAACGTTTGACGCGCTCGGCACAGATCCTTTGACGCTTGATTTGGAACATTTGGATGGATTGGCTTACTGCCCTGGGTCCATTAACTTGAAGCCCTTCCACCGACTGAAGACGGAGGATTTTCTCGCGGATTTCCAACTAAATGCCTTGGGGGCAGTAAGTGTCATCCAACAGTGTCTCCCTCTCTTGAAAAAAGCGGATCATGCCTCGATCGTTTTGTTCAGTACCGTGGCAGTCCAGCAGGGCATGTCCTTTCATGCGAGCATTGCGATGGCCAAAGGTGCCCTAGAAGGTCTCACACGCTCACTTGCAGCTGAGTTGGCTCCAAAAATACGCGTCAATTGCCTGGCCCCTTCCATCGTAAACACGCCACTGGCCGGTCGTCTTTTGTCGACAGAGGATAAGATCGAGGCCTCAGCCAAGCGCCATGCTTTGCAGCGTGTCGGCGACTCGGAGGACCTGGCGAATGCAGGTACCTACCTTCTTTCCGAAGCTTCTTCTTGGGTCACTGGGCAGATACTCGCCATCGATGGGGGTATGTCTTCGGTCAAAATGCTTTGACGGATGAGTAAGGTTTCAATTTTTTGGTTTCGCCGGGATCTTCGCCTCGAAGACAACTGTGGACTTTTTCATGCGCTGAAAGGGGATGACGCCGTCCAACCTATCTTTATTTTCGATCGGGATATTCTTGATGAGCTGAATGATGATAGCGACGCGAGGGTGCACTTCATTCACGGAGAGATTAGTCGTCTGGCCCAAGAAATAGCGGTACGTGGGGGTAGCCTTGATGTTCGATATGGTCATCCCTTAGAGATATGGAAACAATTATTGGAAGATTACGAAATATCCGCATTGTACGCGAATCGAGACTATGAGCCGTATGCGAGGGAAAGAGACAAGGCGGTCTACGAATTGTTGGAGAGTCAGGGTATTCCGTTCATCTCAAAAAAGGACCAAGTTTTCTACGAAAAGAGTGAGGTCTTGAAGGCAGACGGCGCCCCGTACGTCGTTTACACTCCTTACAGCCGCTTATGGAAGGAGCGTTTCAAAAATGAAGGGATTCCCTTTTTTGACTCCAGCTCGATCCAGCATTGGAACCCTGGCAGCAACCAGTTGATCTCTCTCGAGGCCATGGGCTTTAAGCCTTCCACGCTATCCTTTCCCGGCAGGACCGTAGACCTCGGCATTGTAAAAAACTACCACAACACGAGAAACACGCCCAGCAAACCTGGTACGACACGGCTCAGCGTCCATTTACGATTTGGAACGATTAGTATCAGAGAACTGATCCGACAAACAGCAGATGCGAACGGCAAGTATCTGAATGAATTGATCTGGAGGGACTTTTACAGCTCTATTCTTTGGCACTTTCCTCATGTAGCCAAGGGCAATTTCAATAAAAAGTACGATCGGGTAGCGTGGAGAAACGACGAGGAGGAGTTTCATCGGTGGTGCAAAGGAGAGACAGGATACCCCATTGTCGATGCCGGTATGCGGGAGCTCAATAACACTGGCTACATGCACAATAGAGTTCGAATGATCGTTGCAAGCTTTCTGACCAAGCACCTCCTGGTCGACTGGCGTTGGGGAGAAGCCTACTTTGCCGAGAAGCTGCTTGACTTCGATCTGACATCAAACAATGGCGGATGGCAATGGGCAGCGGGCACGGGCGTCGATGCGGCTCCGTACTTTCGTATTTTTAACCCCTATTCGCAGACTGACAAATTTGATCCCAAGAAAAAGTATATCGAGCACTGGGTGCCCGAATATGATTCTGCCGAATACCCGGAACCGATCGTAGACCACAAAGCCGCAAGGGAGAGGGCCTTGGAAACATATAAGGCGGCACTGAGTTGATTAGTTGATTTGCTCACTAAGCCCTCTTATCATTCATGTCTACATTGGTCCAACCTCAACCCCAAGGCTTCGTCGCACACGAATTTACCAAGGAATTTCACTCGGCTCACACCAAACAGGCCATTTGGAAGTGGCTGAATCAGCCGGAGACCTTCACTGATACGCAGGTGCCCCCGTACCGGGTCGAGTTTTACTCACCAGATCCTGAAAAAATCCCCAATGGATTCAATGAAGGTGTACTGAATATACACCATGGGCCAGGGATCAATTTCGCCGGAGTGCTCACAACCATCCGCCCTGAGTCGTATCGGGATTTACAGTACTTCTATGGCAGTTACGCCTTCTCCCTCCGATGGCTGCGGCCTTACCGACTTGAGTTCTGGGTGGAAGATAGCCAGGAGATGGAAACTGTGGTCAAAATGAAATTGTCCACCTGGGTCAAACCGTGGACCGCCAAACTCTGGACGTCCTTCCAATCCCTTTTCTGGTCACGCTTTGGACGATGGATGAACAAGGCGATCACCAAACAAGGCTAAGTTCTAGGTCGTCGTCGACCCCAAATCCACTTTTTAGGGAGGGTCACTTGGAGGTCTTCTTCCACTATAATCTGGCAGCTCAACCGAGGGTAAGCAAACTTCCGGGCTAACCAATCATGCCAATGACTGGGCCGTTTGTCCTCTCGAATGTGTACGCCGCAAGTGGCACAAATCCCACTCCCTCCACAATTCATTGTTTTGGTCAAATTCGTATAAGGCGACAAACCTATTTCTAGCAATAGCAGCCTCAGGTTGACCCCATGTCCACAATGAACCGTGTGATTTTCGCGGTTTCGCTCGTCGTGGATTGTGACCGTATGTTGTTGCATTTTTATAAATAACTGTTTTAATAGTTTGGAGGCCAACGATAGCTAATCTACTCCATTAGTCTCCGGGTCATTTGGCATATAACCGAATGATGTCAATAAATCGCTGGTTTATTAGCAGTTAAGCTGGACAAATACATTTTTGTTCGTATTTTTAATTGTCGAACAAGACTTTCATTTATTAACCAGTTAAGAATGAATAAACCAGCTAAATACCCCTTCGCCTTGCGGCCGTTAGGATCAACTATCCTCTCTGCAGCCTTACTTTGCATGATGATGGTCTCATCCTTGTATCCCATCAAAGCTGCAGCGCAAAATGAGCTTTCGGAGCCTTCGCTCATGACCGAAGTTCACAATACATTGAATCAAGTCATCGTCCGATGGGAATCTGACCCAGAGGCTAATCTGCAAGGTTACACTTTGTACCGAGCTCCAGCGGGAACTGACCAATGGGAAAAGGTGGTAACCTGCGAATACTACGAAGAAAAGACTTTGTATGCCTATCGGGACCTCAATGTCGATAAGCACAACAAGATCACTTACCGATTGGAAGCTGTCGGAGCAGACGGGAGCAAAATCCAGTACACCCCGGTATCTGCCCAGCTGACACCTTATGAGCAGCGGCTGTCGTACCGTGTGGATATGGAGAAGCAAACGATTAGCTTCTTCGGTGGATTCCTCCAGTCCGACTCCCGGGTTACTTTGATGGATCTGGAGGGTGGACGCTTTGAGTTCTCCACCGCCTTTGTCGATGACCGACTGGTGATGGATGCTATCGAGCTGCCAAATGGAAAGTATACCTATACCGTCGCTACTGGAAACAATCGTCGGTCGGGCAACGTGCAGTTTGACCGTCAAATGCTTGAAGAAATGCCAGGAGCGTTTGCCTTCTCACCGTCGAAAGACGAATAAGCTATTGCTAATTGAGTAGAAACATTAAAAAAGGGAGATGAGTCAGACTTATCTCCCTTTCTATTTCTTTAAGAACAAGGCTTCGCACCAGGCGGCTTTACCTCAACACGACTATAAGTGCATCCAATCCTTTTTGGCTTCTAGCTCGTCTTCTGTTTCCACATAGTCGGGATCATCCACACAGCAGTCGACAGGACAGACCGCAGCGCACTGCGGTTCTTCATGGAAACCCATGCACTCGGTACACTTGCCAGATACGATGTAATAGAACTCATCGGACACCGGCTCCTGGCTGTCATTGGCGTCCTGAACCGTTCCATCTTCCAACTCCACTTCTTTGAGGTCCGTACCATCTGACCACTTCCATTCCACACCTCCCTCGTAGATCGCCGTGTTCGGACACTCCGGCTCGCATGCACCGCAATTGATGCATTCATCAGTGATCATTATTGCCATTATAAATGTTATTTATGTTGTTTCCGATTGTACTCAAAATCAGCTCGAAATTATTAAACCAATTTCCCTTCAAAAAGATTTGCATTTTTTATTGAAGGGGTGAAAATCAGTCTAAACGCCTCATTCACACTATTTTTGTCCGTCTATGGCTATCGAGTTTGACCGTCGGATTGGTGCATTCCAGTCACTCAGAGATCGGATGATTGAGATCGATGAAGATCGAAAGCAGCATCTCTTTCGCAGTGCCGAAATCCAAAACCCGTGGTTTACAACTTATAACACCCAACTAGCCTGGAAGGGTATCATTAGTATGCTCGATCCTGCAGATTTAAGATCGTGGGTCGATAACTATCCTCTGAGACCTAGTAATTCTGCGACCGTTGGCATCGTCATGGCTGGCAACCTACCGTTAGTTGGTTTTCATGACTTGTTGTGCGTACTTCTTTCTGGCCACAGAGCCGCCGTAAAAATGAGCTCTCAGGATGGTATCCTCATGGGGCAAATGGTGCAATGGCTATGCGAGTTGGAGCCACAGCTTACGAGTTTTGTAGAACAAAGGGAATTGCTAAAGGACATCGACGCGGTCATTGCCACCGGAAGTGATAATTCAGCGAGATACTTCAACTATTATTTTGGCAAGATACCTCACATCATTCGCAAGAATCGCACGTCAGTAGCGGTAATCGACGGGGATGAAAGCCCAGAAGAAATTCGGGCATTGGGCCACGACATTTACAGCTATTTTGGATTGGGTTGTCGCAATGTGTCAAAAGTATACGTACCCCAAGACTTCGAGATCACCTCTATCTTTCCAAATCTCGAGTCATATCAAAAGGTGATCGATCACCACAAATACAGGAACAATTACGACTACAACAAGTCCATTTACCTGGTCAATAAAGATCCTCATCTCGACACCGGATTTGGTCTTTGGGTAGACAGTGATGAGCTGGTATCGCCTATTTCCGTGACGTACTGGCAACGCTATGCGGAACAAAATGAGCTATGGGAGCATTTAAGGAAGCAGGAGGAGAAAATTCAGTGCATTGTGGGCAGAAACCCCAAAGCCATCTTATTCGGCTCGGCCCAAAGCCCAAAGGTCTGGGACTATGCGGATAATGTGGATACAATGGCCTTCTTATCAGGCCTATGACCGACTCGTGCTGTTTTCAACCGATTTTTGAATGTCCACCGAGCTGGAAATTTATTGTGACATTAACTTTGTGGTTTTGAGTGCCGAACCGATTAGACCGAGAGCGATAAGGCACTCCGGTAATGGACCTGGACACGCCTTCTGCACGAATGAGAGCCGTAGGGGCCTCTGATTCAAAGCGTAGAAAGACAGGTCCCTGATAATGAAAAATGAGTGAGTATGAGCGCATATAAAGAGTACATCAAAGAAATAGAAGAGCGAAAACAACAAGGCCTTCACCCGAAGCCTATTGATGATGCTGCACTGCTGAGTGAGATTATCACCCAGATAAAGGATGCTGACAACGCTGATCGTAAGGATTCACTCGACTTTTTCATTTATAATACCTTGCCAGGAACGACGGACGCTGCGGGTGTGAAGGCCGAATTCTTGAAAGAAATCGTTCTCGGAGAAACGAACGTAGACGAAATCACGCCGACGTTTGCTTTCGAATTGCTCTCTCATATGAAGGGGGGACCCTCCGTTGAAGTGCTTTTGGATTTGGCGCTCGGTGACGACGAACTCATCTCCAAACAAGCAGCCGATGTATTAAAGACGCAGGTCTTTCTCTACGAGGCCGATACAGAGCGTTTGGAAAACGCTTTCAAACAAGGCAACCCTATCGCGAAAGAAATTGTCGAGAGCTACGCGCAAGCAGATTTCTTTACCCAACTTCCAGAAGTGCCGGAAGAAATCAAAGTAGTGACTTATATCGCTGGTGAGGGGGATATTTCGACTGACTTGCTATCTCCTGGTAACCAGGCACATTCCAGATCTGACCGCGAACTCCATGGTAAATCCTTGATTTCCAAGCAGGCCCAAGACGAAATCACTGCTTTGAAAGCAGCACATCCCGACAAAAGTGTGATGTTAATCGCAGAGAAGGGCACAATGGGCGTGGGGTCATCCCGCATGTCAGGAGTAAACAATGTGGCACTATGGACCGGAAAGCAAGCCAGTCCGTATGTACCCTTCATTAATATAGCACCCATTGTCGCCGGGACAAACGGGATCTCCCCTATTTTTCTAACCACCGTTGGTGTCACAGGTGGGATCGGCATCGACCTAAAGAACTGGGTAAAAAAGAAAGATACAGAAGGTAAGACGGTCGTCGATGCGGAAGGCGAGCCAGTCTTAGAGCAGGCTTACGCTGTCGACACGGGTACCGTGCTTACGATCAACACCAAGCAGAAAAAGCTTTACAATGGCGACCAGGAACTGATCGATATCTCGAGTGCCCTGACCCCTCAGAAAATGGAGTTCATCAAAGCTGGCGGATCTTACGCCATCGTCTTCGGCAAGAAGCTCCAAACTTTTGCTGCGCAGCTTTTGGGCATTGACCTACCCCCCGTATTTGCCGCCTCCAAAGAAATCTCACAAGAAGGCCAGGGGCTAACAGCGGTGGAGAAAATCTTCAACAAAAATGCAGTAGGCACAACCCCTGGCAAAGTTCTCCATGCTGGGTCGGACGTGAGGGTCAAAGTGAACATTGTTGGTTCCCAGGACACAACGGGGTTGATGACTTCACAGGAGCTCGAATCCATGGCTGCTACCGTGATCTCACCTACGGTCGACGGAGCCTACCAATCGGGTTGTCATACAGCGTCCGTGTGGGACAAGAAAGCCCAGGCCAATATTCCGAGGTTGATGAGGTTTATGCACGATTTTGGATTGATCACAGCGCGCGATCCCAAGGGTGAATACCATGCGATGACTGATGTGATCCACAAAGTCCTCAATGACATTACCGTGGATGATTGGGCGATCATCATCGGGGGTGACTCTCATACCCGGATGTCCAAAGGTGTAGCCTTCGGTGCGGACTCAGGCACCGTGGCGCTCGCACTCGCCACCGGCGAAGCGAGTATGCCGATTCCCGAGTCAGTGAAAGTCACCTTCAAAGGAGAAATGCAGGATCACATGGACTTTCGAGATGTGGTCCATGCTACACAGGCGCAAATGCTGCAGAAGTTTGGAGGAGAGAACGTTTTCCAAGGCCGAATCATTGAGGTACACATAGGGACCCTCCCTTCAGATCAGGCCTTTACATTTACCGACTGGACGGCAGAGATGAAGGCCAAAGCCTCCATCTGTATTTCTCAGGATGATACGCTGATCGAATCCCTCGAGATCGCGAAAAACCGCATACAGATCATGATTGAGAAGGGGATGGACAATGAAAAGCAAGTCCTGCAAGGCCTCATCGATCGTGCAGACCAGCGAATCGCGGAGATACGATCCGGTGAGAAACCGGCGCTGGTTCCTGACATCAATGCCAAGTACTACGCAGAATTCGTGGTAGACCTGGACATCATCGCCGAGCCCATGATCGCGGATCCAGATGTACACAACGAGGATGTATCAAAGAGATATACCCACGACACCATACGCGCCCTATCGCACTATGGAGGGGAAAAGCATGTCGATTTGGGGTTTGTGGGTTCCTGCATGGTGCACAAAGGGGATCTAAAGATCGTATCCAAGATGCTAAAGAACCTGGAAGAGCAGCAAGGCACTGTCAAATTCAATGCTCCGCTGGTAGTAGCCGCACCAACTTACAATATTATCGATGAGTTGAAAGAAGAGGGAGATTGGAATACCCTCCAGAAGTACTCCGGTTTTGAATTTGACGACGGGGCACCCAAGAGTACCGCCCGCACGGAGTATGATAACATGATGTATCTCGAACGCCCTGGATGCAACCTGTGCATGGGCAACCAGGAAAAGGCTGCCAAAGGGGACACCGTGATGGCTACCTCGACACGGCTCTTTCAGGGACGAGTAGTGGCAGATTCCGAGCGCAAAAAGGGAGAATCGCTGCTGGCCTCAACCCCAGTGGTCGTTCTCTCAGCGATACTTGGTCGGACACCCACTTTAGAGGAGTACAAATCGGCTGTTGAGGGTATCAAGTTGACCAAGTTTGCACCTCCACTGAAGGAGCTAAGCACCAATCGGCCGGCGCATATTCTTTCGTTCTAATAGCGTCCAGCTCTTTTAGGCAAGGTCGAGGCCTTGCTCAAAGCGGTTGTTATCTGCCGGCTCCCGACGCAGGAGTTCTCTTTGCTCATCTTTTGGGTGAGCAGATTTAGCTCCAGCAATCTCCTTTTTCGAGATAGCCGTGCTGCTGAATTGTGCTCCCGATTCACCCTTCTAATTTAGAATTATTCAAAGGTGAAATCTCTTAACTTAGTAAGCCGATAAAATTTGCAAACCCTTAACGATCGCACAAGATGCCACAGGACTTTTTTGGAATTGAAAAGCAACTCCCTGCTGAACTAGGTTCGCTCAAGTACTACAGTCTCTTCGAGCTGTCCAAGAAGAAGCCCGTGGTCAATACGCTCCCCTACTCTATCCGCATCCTTTTGGAAAATGCCATTCGCAATTACGATGGTTTTGCGGTCACAGAAGAGCACCTTGAAACGCTACTCAATTGGAAAGAAACCGCCGGTAGCAAAGACATTCCTTATTCGCCGGCGAGGGTCCTGATGCAGGACTTTACAGGTGTGCCAGCCGTGGTGGATATTGCCTCGATCAGGGCAGAAGTAGGCAGGAAAGGCAAGGACACCAGCAAGACCAATCCCGTGGTGCCAGCCGATATGGTCATCGATCACTCAGTGATGGTGGAGTACTTCGGCACCCAAAACAG
>JBCCXG010000132.1:0-11515 GCA_039191945.1 Bacteroidota bacterium | reverse complement strand
TGTTCTACAATAAAGGGATCAATGAATACACGGTATGGATGGGCACTCCGGGAGAGGTATTTACCAACTTGGAAAGTTACCTATCTGAGGAATCTAGTAAGATTAATATCAAAGCCATCGAACCATCGAAAGTCTATGTGATCAGTAAAAAAGACAGTGACCAGTTGGCGCTAAGATCAAACACCTACAACACATTGCTCCGGAAGACGGTAGAAATCTCATTCGTCAACTTAGCGAAGAACGTGATGTCCTTCCAAAGTGATGACGCCGCTGAACGCTACCGACGAGTCGAGGAGGAGAAAAACTGGCTGTCCAAATACCCCTTAAAGTATATCTCAAGCTTCATTGGCATTACACAAAGCTCCCTTAGTAAGCTAAGGGCTAAGAAGGACTAGTTTTTTGTCCTAGGGCAAATTTTTGGATTTTTTGCGTTCTGACATTTGCAACAAAAATGTCAATGCTTAAAAGAAACAGCATGCTATCCACAATCCTCATTGGGCTTGGTCTATCCCTTATTTTGACCTTGTCACTGCTTGTCTATTTCTTACCGAAGAAAGTGCAATACGTTGAATCCATCATAGTAGACGCGCCCGTAAACCAAGTGTATGATGCGATAAGGTATCAAAAACAATTAATGGAATGGAGTGCCTGGCCTAAGGAAACAAAGTCTACTTGTAAAGTTCAAAATGAAGACGGTGAAATCGGCGCTCAGACGATCTATTTGAATCTCAAAGGAAAGAAATTCGGATACCAGGAAGTCACCGGGTTGACGGAAAATGGAAAGGTCAGCTTTTACCTTAAAAGCTTCGTGGCACCCTTTGAAGAGGATGTGAGAATGACATTCTACTTTCAAGAAATAGATCGCAACCAAACAGAAGTGCTGCTGTTCTTCGATGAGACTTTAAAAAAGCCCCAATTCCTCATTGCCTATTTCGGAGGTATCATCAAATGGGTTCACGATATGCACTTGAAGGACTTGGATTACTTAAAGGCTTATGTCGAATCGCAATGAATCCTACATCGAAGAGCAAAACATCAAACAGCTCGAAAGAAGAAGAGGAGGCTACTTCTACTTGAAGATAGCGGCAGCGGTGGTCAATGGGTTTCCAAATCAAAGAAAAACAAGGTTCTTATGTACGCTAGATGGACGACTGACTTACCGGTGCGGCCTTAATCATTTGGGCGATGGTAACTTCTTCATCATTGTCAGCGGCAAAAACTTAAAGGCGCTGGGGAAGAGCCTTGGAGATAAGGTCTCTTTTGAACTTCAAGAAGACCCAGATCCTTTGGGTGTCAAAATCCCTGAAGTCCTGGAAGTCCTATTGTCACAGGACGATCAACTCCGATCAAAATTTGAAAAGTTATCAATGGGGAACAAGAGACATGTGATACACACGATTATCAAGATCAAAGACATAGATCTGCAAATAGCCAAAGCGGTTGCAACCATAGAACTTCACTCAATACAACGGAGCAAGCGGCCAAGAAAATGAGGCTAATGTAAGAATCAACGCAACCTTCTTCTAGGATGCGCAACGGGCTCATTGTGGGTTTTCATTCACCTTCCACTTCGAGGTCGATCAAAACATCCGTACGGTAGTTTCGTGAATTTTTCATGAAATTTTCAACATGCAAAAACAACAACAAATACAATTCGCCAATCACTTTCGTCAATTACATCATAGCAGTCAGCTGCTCGTACTGCCCAATGTATGGGATGTAGCAAGTGCGATCATATTTGAGAAGGCGGGATTTGACGCCATCGCCACGACAAGTGCCGGCATTGCATACTCCCTAGGATACCCGGATGGGGAGCATTTGACCCTGGACGAACTTGCGGATTTGACGAGGAAAATCGCCCAACGGATCGACATCCCGCTATCGGTAGATTTGGAAAAAGGGTACGCCAATGATGTGCAACAGATCAAGGAAAATGTAAAAAGGATCATAGAAGCAGGTGCCGTTGGCATAAACATAGAAGACGGGAACAACGACCCTCAGCCGTATTTGGATGAGCTTCCAGTAATGGTAGAAAAAATCAAAGCAATCTCGGAATTGAAGAGAGAAGTAGGAATTCCTTTCGTCATCAATGCCAGGAGCGATACTTTCTGGCTCCAGATAGGTGACGAAAAGGACCGGTTAGCATTAGCGATTGAAAGGGCCAGGGCATTTATCGATGCTGGGGCCGATTGCATTTTCCTGCCTGGAGCTCTTACCAAAGACGCTGTACAAATCCTGATAGACAACATCGATCCCCCCCTCAACATTATTGCCAATGCCGCTTTCGATGATTTACGCGAAATGGATTCCATGGGTGTACAAAGACTAAGCATTGGTTCTGGTGCCATTCGCAGTGTGTTAGAGCACACACAACACATCGCTCAGGACCTTAAAGACTATCAACTGGATACGATACTGTCGACCCAACTTTCTTATTCAAAAGCCAATCAAATTTTTGAAGAATGATCCTGCTTAGATAACTGAGATTGTCCGGCTTTAGAATTCTTTAGTTCAAAAACTCATAGACGAAAGATGCTTACAGTCCTCAAGACCAAGGCACGCTCATGACTTCAACCTTAGATCACATCCGAAAGAAGCTTCCTACGCTAATCAGAGACGTTTAAAGTTCCGATGCGGGTTCCTCCTCCTCAAAGCACATTTAAGGCCTTTGCTATAATTTAGAATGCTCAAAAGGCCCATGTGATCGATGTCTGGTTTTTTCTCAAAGCAAATCATGTACTTAAAGGGGGCTGGACCCCAGCGTGCCGAGCTCTTGGAGAAGGAACTCAGCCTATCGACCTACGCCGATCTGATCCAACATTATCCCTTTCGCTACGAAGACCGCACAAAATTCTACAAAATTGCGGAGCTCACTGGGGACCTGCCCACGGCTCAAATCATCGGTGAGATTGTCGGCTTTCAGTTGGTCGGCCCACCACGCCGTCAACGATTGGTGGCCAAGTTCAAGGACGATACTGGCCAGATCGAGCTCGTTTGGTTCCAGGGGGCAAGATGGGTTCAGCAGCAGTACAAGGTTGGAGTCCCTTATGTCGTCTTTGGCAAGCCAGCCAGGTTTGGGAGTGGGTTCAACATCGCCCACCCGGAAGTGGACATTCTTCGCCGCGACAAGCCTCACTCGACCTACCTGCAGCCGGTCTACCACACGTCGGAAAAGCTGAAGAAGAAATATGTGGACTCGAAAGTCATCAGCAAAATGATGAAGTCGCTGCTGATGGAGGCGATGAACCACATCCCCGAAACGCTCCCCGAATCACTAAGAAAGGAACTTTTGCTGATCGATAAGAAGACGGCACTGGTCAATATTCACTTTCCAAAAGATGCCGACCACCTGCGCAAGGCTCGGTATCGGCTCAAGTTTGAAGAGCTTTTTTATATTCAGCTCCGACTGCTCAAACTAAAAATCGCCCGCACGGACAAGTTCAAAGGGATCACCTTTGACCAGGCGGCCTTGCTTACCACATTTTACGACCAACACCTGCAGTTTCAATTGACTCGTGCACAGAAGCGGGTTATCAAAGAGATCTATGCCGACTTCAGATCCGGACATCAAATGAATCGACTGGTCCAGGGAGATGTGGGGAGTGGCAAGACCATTGTGGCATTTCTCTGCATGCTCATCGCTATCAGCAACGATACACAGTGCGCCTTCATGGCACCCACCGAGATCCTGGCAGAGCAACATTATCAGAGCCTGCAGGTCATGGGCGAAGAAGTGGGCATTGTTGTGGAAAAGCTTACGGGATCCGTAGGCAGCGCCAAAAGGAGAGCTTTGCACGAGGGACTGGAGTCAGGCACCATCCAAGTCTTGGTCGGCACGCACGCCCTAATTGAAGATAAGGTGAAGTTTCAGCGGCTCGGTCTGGCGGTGATCGACGAACAACATCGCTTTGGCGTCGCCCAGCGGGCCAAGTTGTGGAATAAAAACCAGGACTACCCTCCTCATGTGCTGGTGATGACGGCCACCCCAATCCCCAGGACGCTGGCCATGACGCTTTACGGTGATTTGGACATCTCGGTCATCGATGAGTTGCCCCCAGGGCGCAAGCCGGTGCAGACGCTTCATATGCGCGACAGTCAGCGGATTCGACTCTTTGCTTTCCTGACCAAGGAAATGGCACTAGGCCGCCAGGTATATATCGTCTACCCACTCATCGAGGAATCGGAAAAGTTGGACTACAAAGACCTGATGGATGGTTACGAAAGCATCTGCCGACGATTCCCTGATGTCCCTGTCTCCATCCTCCACGGAAAAATGAAGGCGGACGCCAAGGACTTTGAGATGCAGCGATTTGTCAAGAATGAAACTAAAATTATGGTCGCCACCACCGTGATCGAAGTGGGGGTCAATGTCCCCAATGCTTCAGTCATGGTGATCGAAAATGCCGAGAAGTTTGGGCTCTCTCAGCTTCATCAGCTCCGTGGCCGGGTTGGGCGAGGCGCCGACCAATCGTATTGCGTCCTGATGACAGGCTTGAAGCTGAGCAAGGAGGCCAAGCTTCGCATTGGCACGATGGTAGAGACCAATGATGGTTTCAAAATCGCTGAGACCGACTTGCAAATCCGCGGGCCCGGCGATTTGATGGGCACACAGCAAAGTGGCGCATTTGACCTACTGATCTCGGATCTTGGCGCGGACGGACAGGTACTGCAACTGGCCCGACAACAGGCCACGGAACTGCTCAATGACGATCCGGAGTTGGAAAAGGCATCCAATGCAGTGATCCGAAGACAGGTAGACTCACTCAGCAAAACAGTTGTGAACTGGAGTCGAATCAGCTAGACGTGGCCGCCTCGGAAGCCCTCTGGCCGAGCTTCAAGTAGCTTTGGTACTGAAACCACGCCCCCAACAGCATAAATAAGTGCGCTAGATCCCGGTGGTTGAAAAACGTATGAAGAATCACGGGTTTATTGAAAATGTACACCGCGATCAATAGTGATATCGTCGCCCACATCATCTGCAGGCTACCCAAATCCCTGGTCTTGAGGTACACAAACAGGTGAAAGCCACACACGACAATGATGAAGCCGTAGGCACTATGGATCTCTACAAACTTGAAATGAACCGTACTGATCACCAAAACCATGAGTATGACCAACTCGATCACATTCGCGATCAAAAAGAATTTGCCCAGTCTCTCCGAGACGAGGCGATTCGCGTAGCTAATGGCGGAGCGCTCAATCAATCCCACAGCAATCATGCTGATGATCCAACCGACCAGCTTCCATCGCGGGTCCAGTAGATACAGAAACCCATGACCAATGAAACCACCCCAGGTAGTAGCAAGGCCCATGAATAGGAAATAGTACTTGAGATAAGTAAGCGTACTGCCCATCACCTGGTCCTTACCCATGCGCCAAAAGGCATAGAAACACATCACCGAAATCATCAAATTGGTGATTACAGTAACGGGCTCCATCAGGAGTATGCCGAAGATCTCGATGCCGGGTTGGACAATCTTGGTAACGTCGACTTTTTCCATAACTCAATATTAATCCATAAAGCCCGTGAGAGGGCCTAGGAACAGCATTATGCCACTTCAATTTTCACATTATCAACAATCCTTTTTCTGGAAATGATTGCTACCTTCAGCAAAAAACTGACATTGACCATGGAGGAGAAGGCAATCCAGCTCATCAAGACGCGGATGGAGCGACTGAGTTCAGATGATTTTGATCTTGAGGCCTGGAAAAGTGGTACCATAGCCGTCCTCAAGCGCTTTTTTGAAGCTGCTGACCCACGTATCAAGGACATTGAAAACTTGAAGATAGACTACAGTAGTTGGGCACTGCGCGACTCAAATTCAAAATACAATCCGGTGGAGACTTGTAAAAAGAAGGGCGGCTCGATCCTTGAAGCTATGCTTGATGAAATTGAAGTGATGGGACTGCGCGATCAGGAAGCATCAAATTCACTGGGCATCTTGGCCTCTGGGTTGCAAGGCATCGATGAACGCACGCTTCAGGATGCCAGCCAGCGACAAAAAGCACTCAAGAGCCTAAAGAAAGAACAGTTAATCGAAATCATTGAGCAACTCCTGCGCTAAGAGTTAGGAGCATTAAGTCGTTCATCAAAAACATTTTTATTGGGTAAAAAGGCGGGTTTCAAATCCTACAACTAGCTAGACTGCTGATCCATTCGGCTCTCCACAATGAAATAAAAGTGGTGCGTTCGACTACTACGGATTCATTTTTCGCTTAAAACCGCCTTCAGCAATTTTATTATCTAGTGATTTCTCACTACCTTCAATTGTCGCTGTCATTACAAAGGCGAGTGAATTAAGAACCAACTTATAACCAACGAATAGCATGCTACTCACTTCTAGAGGTGCTGCGAGTGTTATCGCAGTCCTGTCCTTCTGCACACTTTCTTTTGCCCAAACTTTAAATGAAACTTCCGGCACCGGATCTGGAGTTCGTATCACCTCCGGTGATTTCAACACTTTCTACGGAGACAGTACCGGGTCGAATGTCACCTCTGGATCGCAAAATACCTTTATGGGTTATCAGGCTGGACGCAGTAACACAACCTCTGAATTGGTCGCGATAGGGTACCAATCCGGATATACCAATACTACGGGCTTTGATAACACTTTTGTTGGGAGCCAGTCCGGTCGGCTCAATGAGCGAGGAGGTGATAATACTTTCGTCGGCACGGAATCAGGTGAAAATAACACAACCGGGTACGACAATGCCTTTCTCGGTGAAGAGTCTGGCACATTGAACACCACGGGATACGAGAATACTTTTATCGGTGAGGATGCCGGGTTCTCCAACACTACGGGCTACAAAAATACTTTTGTCGGCAATGAAGCCGGTATTTCATCAGGTACCGGCTATCGAAATACCGCTGTAGGGAGTGAGGCCATGTCGGATGTCCAGATCGGGCATCACAATACTGCAGTGGGGGATTCATCAGGAATTGACGTCAACAGAGGTGTTTACAATACGTTCATTGGAGCAGCTTCGGGGGTGGCCACTGAGCATGCCGACTTCAATACTTTCGTCGGTGCACGGTCCGGCTGGGACAACAACCGTACGAACAGCACGACGAATGCCAACCGGAATACCTACGTGGGCTACGAAGCTGGCTTCAGCAATCGAGAAGGTGAGGACAATGTTGGCATGGGTGCTTTCTCCGACTTCGACAATACCATCAGGTCGCGATGCACCTTTATCGGTGCCAATATTACCCCTAGCCAAAATGATGTAATTGCTCTCGGCTACAGTATCTTCTCGGATGGGCAGTTTTCCATTACCATCGGTAATGAAAGTGATGTAAGAAGTCAGGGTGCAATTTCCATTGGCCATGACACCGATATCGATAACAGTGCCTCCGTCAACTCTGTACTGATCGGACGGCAAGGATCAATGGATCAGAGCAGCTCCGTCGGCATCGGCCACCTCACCGATGTAGACAACACGCAAGCAGTCGCATTGGGTGCACAAACAGCGGTAAGTGGGGACCAGAGCATCGCGATCGGAGCTACTGCCTCCGTGACCGGTACAAATTCTATCGCCATAGGCTTTGGCAGTAATCTAGCCGCCAGCAACGAGGTATTTCTCGGTAATGTATCGACGGTATCGATTGGAGGGTCTGTGAACTGGACGGCAACGTCGGACGGACGGGTAAAGACCGCGGTCAAAGAGGATGTGCCAGGTCTGGATTTTATTGGAAAACTGCGGCCTGTAACATACCATATGGATGCTGAGGCCTTGCTCGCTTTGCACGGTCAAAACCTTCCCAAACCTCTCGAAGCCGGAGCTAAGAAAAAGTCCGAGACACGCTATTCGGGATTTATCGCACAGGAAGTGCTCCAAGCGGCAGAAGACCTAGGCTACGATTTCAGTGGCGTCAAAGTACCAGAAGGCGAGAAAGATGCGTATGGCTTACGATACGCCGAGTTTGTGGTGCCTCTCGTGAAGGCGATGCAGGAATTGACAAAAAAAGTAGAAGAGCAAGAAACGATCATCAGCCAGCAAGAAGAGGAGTTACATAGCTATGAGGCGGCCTTGGGCAATCTACTGGACCGGGTCCGGGCGCTTGAAGATACTCAGGCAGAGGCGAGTTCGAGTAACGGTCCTTTTTAAGCCCTCGAAAGGCAACATTTTTTCTCACCTGTCCAGCTCCGACTCATGGAAAATGTTAAAAGACGCCATCGCACCCGCCGGCTCCTCACTGGTTTCGGCGCTGCAGCTATTTTCTTAATCCTTCCTCAAAGTTTGAGGGCCCAGCTCAGTTCCTCGGGCATTGAAACCTCCGTCAACACCACTGTACTTGGGAGTCAGCAGCGACCCACAGTTGCTACCGGTCAATCTGGGGCTACAGTGATTGCTTGGGAGAGTAGTAGCGGAGACAGTGAGGGTCTCGGTATCGTCGCTCAAGTCTATGATGCCACAAATGCTGTCACATCCGCAGAATTCCAGGTCAACACGACAACGACCGGCGACCAGCGTTTCCCAGATGTTGCCATAGCAGATAATGGCCAATTCGCAATTACCTGGATGAGCGACGGACAAGACGGAGATGGATGGGGGATCTACTATGCTGTATTCGATGAAAGTGGGAATTCCATCCTGGGTGAAAGTCTTGCCAACGGGACTACGGCAGGTCAACAGCGATTTCCAGCGATTGCCATGTCTCCAGACGGAGCTTTTGCCATCTCTTGGGAAAGTGCCGGCGAAATTGTCGCCAGAAGATTTAGCCCCGCTGGCCTACCGCCAGGAGCCGAATTTCAGGTCAATACCGCGACCGATGGACTGCAAAGCTATCCTGACGTAGCGAGTGATGCCCAGGGCAATTTCTGCGTGACTTGGCAGGGCATCAATATGAATTCGGGTAATTCGGACGTCTTTGGCCAGCTGTACGCTGCGGACGGAAGCGCAAATGGCGGGCAGTTTTTGATCAATAGTACTCAAAATGAAAATCAAATTGAACCTTCGCTGGCCATGGCTCCGGATGGCAGCTTTGCGGTTGCCTGGAGTTCTTTTTTACAAGATGGCAATGGATATGGTATTTACCTGCAACGATTCGATGCAGCAGGTGCAGCCCAAGGAGTAGCGTCAAAGGTGAGTGAAACTAGTGCTTCAGATCAATTGCATCCGGACATGGAAGCAACGGTCAGCGGCACCTATATCATCTCTTGGACCAGCTTCAACCAAGATGGCGCACGAGGTGGCATTTATGCGCGAGTGCTCAATGCTAGCGGTACATTCGAAAGCCCAGAAACCCTCGTCAATACCACCACAGCCGAGAATCAGATTTTTCCAGCAGTTGGGGTCTATCGAAACGTTGGCCCCGTCACGGTGGTGTGGCAAGACGGTGATAGGGCTTCCACGACGTCCAGCGATGGTGATGGCTACGGGATCTTACTACAGCGATTTGATATTCAAGGGATAGAGGCCGTTACTAAAGACATTACGGTTGTTCTGGACCTCAATGGTCAGGTGACCATTGCGGCTGCGGATATCGACAACGGGAGTACCGCGGGCACTACGCTTTCGATCAATATGCCTGCTTTCGATTGCTCTAATATTGGTGTCAATTTCGTCACCTTGACCGCCACCGCTCCTGACGGGAGAACAGCGACTTCTATCTCCACAGTCACCGTGGTCGACGATCTTTTGCCCAGTCTGACCGTAAGTCCCACCTTCAACCTTGTTTTGGATGAGCAAGGACTAGCCACACTGCAGACGGCTGATGTCGTCACTGATGTAGCAGACAATTGTACGATATCCTCGGTTACCCTTTCACGGTCTGACTTCACCTGTGCAGATGTAGGTCTACAGCAAGTCACGGTTAGAGCTGTGGACCAGTCGGGATCAGAAACTAGCGCTTCTGTCGAAATCACGGTGTTAGATAATGCGGTTCCTGACCTTGTCACGAGGGACGTTACATTATACCTGGACAGAGACGGAAATGGTTCATTGCTTCCATCTGACGTTGATGGAGGTTCCTCAGATGCCTGCGGAGTAACCTTTGAGCTAGACAAAAAGGAATTCACTTGTACTGATACAGGTGCTAACGTGCTTACATTGACTGGGCGTGATCCTTCTGGGAACAGTGCTTCTCTGCCTGTAACTGTGACGGTGCTCGATACAATCAGGCCTGTTGCCCTCACACAAGATGTCACAGTCTTCCTCAACTCGTCAGGTCTGGGGTCTATCAGTGTTTTCGACGTAGACGCTGGTAGCTCCGATGCCTGCGGCTTTGGTTTAATGCTCAACGATTCACTGTTTTCCTGCTCAGATCTGGGCCGCAATGTTGTAACTCTTACCGTCACCGATCAGAGTGGCAACCAAAACAGCAACAGTGCTACTGTAACCGTACTAGACACATTTCCTCCCACCCTTACTTTGGTGGAAAGTTTCGATCTAATTCTGAATGATCAGGGTCAAGCCAGCCTATCAGCCAACGAACTTATCGACGAGGTGTCAGACAATTGCGCTGTCTCGTCCACCAGCATATCTAAGTCACAATTTGATTGCACCGACTTAGGCCCACAATCAGTCACAGTCACTGCTACAGACACTTCCGGCAATGTCACCCAAAGGGTTGTGGCCATATCGGTGTCAGATACCCAAACCCCGATGGTACTCGCTCAAAATCTTACACTGTTCCTTGGTAGCTCTGGGCAAGCAACCCTTACCGCTGCAGATGTCGATAGTGGTACCACCGACAACTGCAATTTCTCCCTAAGTGTAGACATCAACGCATTTGACTGCAGCAATCTCGGAACCAACAATGTGACCTTGACAGCTACCGACAGTGGGAACAACATTGCAAGTGCCGCAGCAGTCGTGATGGTGTTGGATACGGTAGCACCCATCGCATTAGCGCAAGACCTTACCATCTCATTGGATGAAAACGGCAATGCCTCTATAACCGCCGAACAGGTAAACAATGGCTCCTCCGACAACTGCTCTATTGCAAGCCTATCTATTGACAAAACCAACTTTACCTGTGCTGATGTTGGGCCCAATACCGTTACACTCACCGTCACGGATACTAGTGGAAATGCCACCACTACTACCGCCACCGTCACCGTAGAAGACACAACTCCTCCCAACGCCATCGCCCAGGACTTAACCATTGCTCTTGACGAGAATGGGCTCGCTTCCCTCACTGCAGCAGAGGTCAACAATGGATCCACCGACAACTGCGGCATCGCTAGTATCACTATCGATCAAACCACCTTTGGCTGTGCTACCGTCGGAGAAAACACCGTTACACTCACCGTCACTGATATCAACGGAAACGTCGCTACCACTACGGCCACTGTCACTGTCGAAGACAATATCTTTCCAACCATCACTTGCCACGATGTCACGCTTACCCTTGATGCCAATGGAGAAGCGCCTTTCAATGTCTTCGTTGCTGGCGCCATCGTTTCTCGAGGTGATAACTGTGGTGTCCAGGGGAGCGTTGGGGTGACCGGGCCCAACCGGTACAATTGCAACTTCCTGGGTGAAAACTCAGTCCGAATCTTCCAGCGGG
>JBCCXG010000131.1:0-11520 GCA_039191945.1 Bacteroidota bacterium | reverse complement strand
CTTCACCTGAGCCGTTTGTTCTTGGGCGTCGCCCACCCCCCCCAAAGAACCCAAACCGACCAGGCTCCCACAACCGTGATTGTAACTTGGATGAAGTAAGGGGATAAAGCGTCGGCCCGTCTGCAGCTTGGATTCAGACGGCCTACAATAACCAGAACAATCCTTCCGGATTTATCAAGACCGCTGGCACCATCGAGGACGGATGTTTGATTGCCACAGGTACTTTGATCCCAACACAATCTGCGGTTGAATCCGGCGGAAGCACCACGATTACCGTCGCCGGATACGAATCCGGAGCCACCCTTCAATGGCAATCATCTACCGATAATATTACGTTTACGGACATCGGTGGAGCTACCTCCGCTACCTTGAACACTGGCGCCCTTACACAAGCAACCCATTTCCGGGTTCAGGTGACCATGGGTTGTACGACTACAAGTTCGTCTACGCAGATTGGTATTGTGGCGGCTGGTCTATCTGGATACGACTATCGGAGGGAAATCACCCTCGATGGCACTAAGATTGTTGGTTCACACACAGATTTTCCATTCTTGGTCAAACTGACCGGGATGACGGCCCCTAACGTGACCAGTGCCAATGGCTACGATATTGCCTTTACATCCAGCGACGGAACGACCCTACTACCCCACGAAATTCATTTCTATGACAATGGTACGGGAGAGTATATGGCTTGGGTCAAAATGAACATGACCGCCGCGACAGACGAAACGCTCTACGTCTATTATGGTAACTCGAGCGTTACCACAGATCCCAGTTCGACGGCTGTATGGGACGCCAACTTCGGGGCGGTATTGCACTTGCAGGAATCAGGCAGTGGCTCTGATCACGAATACCAAGATGCAACCAGTAACAATGTTGATGGAACTGGAGGCGGGATACCAGGAGCTGGGAATTCCGGGCGGACACCCGCCAGGGTCAATGGACTGTTTGGCTATGCGCAAGATTTTGATGACGGTACAAGTGACATTATTCGTCTGAATACGCTGACTGATGTCTCATGGACCGCTGTTACGGCAGAGATGTGGATTTATGCGCATGATGGCGGAGACGACCGTCTCTTTGGGAAAACATTTGGTACCGGATGTGCTGATCAAACTTGGCTGCTGCGAAAGACTGGGACTAATGTTTCTGCAAGGCTCACGACTGACTTGGGTAATGTCTGCGGATTGGACAGAGGTCCGTTTGCGCAGAATGCCTGGCACCACCTTTCGATGACATGGGACTCATCGACCGGCCTTATGACCGTCTTCATCGATGGCGTGGCGCTGGACAACACCCCTAGGACGGGTAATGACTTTGACTCTTCACCAGGGACGGACATGCCTTCCATTGGTAATACCACGACTCTAGATCGTGGATTCGATGGATTGCTGCAAGAAGCGCGTGTCTCCAATGTCGCCCGATCAGAGGACTGGCTCAGAACCACGTACCTGAACCAGCTAGACGCAGGCGTTGGCGGATTCATCAGTACCATAGGACCGGAGGAGGAAGTATGCTCCGTATCGGCGGGGTCGCTGGCTTTGTCTAATGCCACCATCAACGCTGGAGGGAGTACTACGATTTTAGCGTCTGGATATGAAGCGGGAGCCACCCTACAGTGGCAGTCATCGACTGACAATGTCAACTTCACTAATATCACTGGAGCCACGTCCGACTTCTTAAATACTGGTCCTTTGAGTCAAACGACCTATTTCAGGTTAGCAGTAAACAAGATTTGTACAGAATATTCATCAGCGGTCACCGTCACGGTGGGCGGTGTGGCCTGTACCATTGCTTCGGGATCAGTGACCGCCGATCGGGATGAGGTGTTTGATGGAGAATCGACAACCCTTACACTACTTGGATATGAGCCTGGCGCTACGTTCCAGTGGCAGTCCTCCACGGACAATGTTAGTTTCACAGATATCCCGAGCGCCACCAGTACCACTTTGACAACTGGTGCATTATATCAAGACACCTATTTTCGGGTCACCGTAACCAATGGTTGCAGCTTGAACACCCCTACGATACAGGTGGCGGTCGTAGATGAGTTCATCAGTGGCTATACCTACAGGAAGAAGATCACCCTGGATGGCGCCAGTATTTTTGGTTCCCATACTGACTTCCCGGCCTTGATCAGCATCAGCAGTGATGCAGACTTACAAGCGGGTGTGACCAATAGCAACGGCTATGATATCCTTTTCACAAACGGGGATGGCACCACCGTGCTGGACCATGAGCTTCAGAGTTTCAATAGTAGTACTGGCCAGCTTGTGGCTTGGGTGAAAACAGACTTGACCGGAGCTACCAACAAAGAGATTTACATGTACTATGGGAATGCCACCATCTCAGCGGATCAAAGTACCACCGATACTTGGAGCGCGGAGTACGGCGGTGTGTGGCATTTTGAGGAAGATCCTTCCGGATCGATCTTGGATGCTACGTCGAACAATCATGACGGGACGACTGCTGGTTCCCTGACCCGACAGCTGGGAAGCATTGGTTTTGCGTATGATTTCCCCCAGACTTCAGGTCAGGAGATCAGCATCCCTGATGTCACCAGTAGCTCACTTGACATCACTGGCTCATTAACTCTGAGTGCCTGGGTTAGGCCTGAGACCTTTTCAGCTGGGGCTTTCGATGGCATCATTGATAAGCAGTCTGCCTACCGGTTATTTGTCGACAATTCTTCGGGTAACAAGCCAGGGTGGCGCGTAGACAACAGCCCTTCGAGGACTACCGCAGGGGATACCGACTTAGGAATTGCGGTGAATACGGACTGGCATTTGATCGCTGGGGTGTACGACGACGCCTCTAACGTTTTGAGGTTTTATTTTGACGGCGCTCAACTGGGATCAGATATCGCCTGGACCTATCCTCCAGTTGCGACGAATGGAGATTTAGACTTCGGTGTTGAAGGGGGTGGCGACCTTTGGGATGGTATGTTGGATGAGATCCGCATTCAGAATGTGGTCCGCTCTGCTGACTGGATCAAGACCGAGTATTTCAATCAAAACGATCCCGCCTCATTCCTCACTTTCGGACCGGAAGAGACTTGTGTGGTGGAGGCTGGCACATTAGCCGCAGCCGATGATCTAGTAGCGTCCGGCGAGACCACGATGATTACGGTGAGTGGCTATTCGGACGGAGCTACCCTGCAGTGGGAATCGTCCACCGACAATGCCACTTTTACACCCTTGGGTGGAGAGACTTCTGCGACCTTGACCACACCTACTATCTCCCAGACAACCTACTTTCGGGTAAGGGTCACCAAGAGTTGTGATTCCTACACGGATGCGATGACCATCAGTATAGATCCGACCTCAGGATATGTCTATCGGAAGAAGATTACGCTTGAAGGCAGCGAGATTGCGGGCAACCACACCGATTTTCCAGTTTTGGTTCGACTGGCCAGTGATGCTGATTTGCAAGCCAATGTGACAGATGCCAATGGCTACGACATCATCTTTACCGATGCCGATGGCAAGACAGCTCTTCCTTTCGAGCTAGAGAAGTATGTAGCTGGAACCGGCGAGTTGGTGGCTTGGGTGAAGACTGACCTTACAGCTTCCTCCAGCAAGGAGATCTACATGTACTACGGTAATAGCACTGTGTCTGGTCCTTCGGATGACGTAGCCAATACTTGGAACAGTAACTATGAGGCCGTGCTCCATTTCAATAGTGACGCGAGGGACGCCATTGGTACGGTCACCAGCCCTACGGAGACCAGTACAAGCTATGTTAATGGCATCATTGGGGGTGCAGTTGATCTAGAGGAAGGGAGTTCTGCGCACATTGACACTGAGGTGAACTTTGCAGCCACTATCTCGAGCAACTTGACACTCTCCTCTTGGGTGAATGTGGAAAGCGCGACTAATGACGGTGCAATTATTGGAGAGTTTTTAGCTATGGATCCCACATACCGGGGATTTCTCTTATGGATGGATGATGGTACAGACGGATTTGCTTTTGGTGTATCACCCGGAAGTACACTCGAGCGAATTGGTGAGGATTATGCGGTGCCAAGCCTAGTGGGCAATTGGCATCATGTAGTGGGTACATGGGATGGCAGCACCATTCGGCTTTATGTAGATGGGGCCCAAGTAAGAAGTGCTAGTGTGTCCGGCACATTGTCGGATGCTGCACTTGATGCCAGCTTCGGAAGTAATTTTGGTGGCGGTGCAGATCGATTGTTTGATGGTAGTATCGACGAAGGTCGTATTTTGGATGCCACGCTCGATGCCAATTGGGTGCTCACCGAATACAACAATCAGCGCATAGGATCGACCTTCCTAACGTTGGGAGCAGAGGAGTCTGATTGTGACTTTGACCCAGGCGTGGCCTCAGCTGCATCCTCCGATATATACAGTGGGGAGAATACCGTGGTGTCCGTCAGTGGATTCACCGTGGGCAGTACCATCCAGTGGCAGCAGTCTTCTGATGGTGGCGACTACACGAACGTCACCCTGGGGTCTGGGGAAGCAACGCCCACATACACTACCGGAGCACTGACGAGTGACACGTATTTCAGGGCAGCGATTACCAAAGGTGCTTGCACCAATTATTCATCACCGGTTCTCGTCTCGATCACCCCACCCTTCATTCCGAATTACAGCCATCGGATGAAGATGACTATCCCTGCGAGCAAGGTGAGTGGAGTTAGCAACCTGACGGACTTCCCATTATTAGTAGATATCACCAACGACAGCTTGCGAACGGATGTCAACGGTGGAAATATACTCAACGGATCAGGCTTTGATATTCAGTTTGCGGATGAAAGTGGAAATCTTTTCTCTTACGAACGAGAGACGTATGATGCCACAACGGGTTATCTACGCGCTTGGGTGAGAATTCCAGTCCTATCCGCGAGTAGCGATACCGAGGTCTATTTGTACTATGGCAGTTGTGACGGGACCCTCACTGATCCGAGCACTTCCAATGCCTGGAACACCAGCTACAAAGCGGTCTATCATATGGAGGACGCTGGTGATCAGACCGACTCAAAAGGTGCCAACACACTGACCAACAATGGCACTGACTCAGCTACTGGCCAGATTGGATCCGGACGAGATCTAGAGGCGGATGATAGCGACAATCTACGTTTTCCATCGGATATAGATCTCATTAGAAATGTCGGAGCAATCACCGTATCCTCATGGATCAGGCCAGAATCATCAGGTCAAAATGCCGCCTTGGTGGGTTTGACGGTGGACGGTGCGGCCAGCACGAGCAGCTCTCGAGTTGCCCTCGAACTAGGCTCATCTCTCAATGCGGACCGAATTCGTTTTGGGGGACGATCGGACGATGGCGAAACATTCAGATCAATACAGGAAACGAGCATAAGCACGTCTCCGGGGACATGGTCTCACGTGGTCGGCGTATTGGATTACTCGGCAGGCACGGTTAGGATATACGTGGACGGGGAGCAAAAGGCATTCTTAACCACAACGTTTGATGCTTCTACTTCTGACAATACGCACTCTACCAACGGCAGAATTGGCGCAGAAGAGAATGGATCCAGTAGGTATTTTGACGGTTTGATCGATGAGGTGAGGATATTAGATGCAGAGCTTACTGCAGATTGGATCAAGACGGAATATGACAATCAACTAAATCCTTCGAGTTTTTACACGCTGGCTACGGAAGAGACCCAAGTGCAGTGGCATGGTTCCACGAATACGGAATGGAGTGAGACGACGAACTGGAGTACGTGTGTACTCCCAAGCGGTGAGACTGTCGTCCGTATACCCGATGTCGGCAATGATCCGGTTTTAGATATGAACGCAAGTGTGGATCACCTGATTATTGAATCATCTGGCGTTCTCTCTCTCGGGAGCTTCACGTTGGAAGTAGCCGGAGATTTAGAAAACAATGGCGTGCTCAACGCCGGCAGCGGCCTGATCAGATTCACCGGTGATGGTACGCAGCGGTTCAGTGGCAATGCAGTAACCATGGACAACATGATGGTGAACAAAGCCGCCGGATCGACACTGGAGCTATATCAGAGCATGACAGTGGAAGAGAACCTGACCCTTTCGTCAGGGATGATTTCCCTCAATGGGGGAGACCTCCTTTTATCCGATGCTACGATGGCCGGGGGCGGTAAAGACGCTTTCATCGCTACGCCGACCAGCTACTGCTTGCGGCAAAACGTCGACAATACCGATGTGTTGTTCCCCGTAGGATCTAGCACGAGTAGCTACACACCCGCCATTCTCAACAACTCTGGGACGCCGGATATCTTCTGTATACGAGTGGTCAATAGGGTCTTCAAAGGTGGATTGGAGACCGGTGAGGAGTTCTCTGAAGGTGTAGTTGGCAATACCTGGTTTATTGATGAGACCACGGATGGATCTTCCAACGTGTCGCTGACCTTAGAGTGGAGAAATGCAGATCAGAAAACAAACTTCGTTGCAGGGAACGCGATGTTGACCCACTACAATGAGGCGCTTTCCAGCTGGGAATCCAAAGCTTCAACTGCCGTGGTCGACAAGGGCGAAGGTCGATTTGCCATTACGGCGACGGGATTGAACGACTTTTCGCCACATGGTGTGGGTTCTGATGTGGGAATACTACCCATCGAGCTCATATTCTTTGATGCCACTTACCAACGAGATGAGGTGTTGGTAACCTGGGCGACTGCCTCGGAGATCGACAATGACTTCTTTAGTGTGGAGAGAGGGACTAATGGCGAGGACTTTGAGGTCATTGCCAACATTCCCGGGCAGGGCGATAGCAACGAGCGGGTTGATTATCAGTACACCGACCAGCGCCCTTTGCCAGGCGGCTCCTATTACCGACTAAAACAGACAGACTTTGATGGGACCTATACACATTCTGAAATAGAATTTGTATTCGACGGTCAGGACCGATCCGCGGAAATCGCCGTGTTCCCTAATGCTAGCGACGGTATCAACTTTACCTGGTCACTGAGCGGCTTGGTGCCCAACACCCAAGTGGAAGTCAAGCTGTTCAATCTAGAGGGTGCAGAGATCGTCTCTCAGGTATTACAACTGGATAGCAGTGGTACCTATCGTGGTAAGGGCTTTGAAAAGGTCAGGCTAAGGCCGGGAATGTACCTTTTAAAGGCCGTCAATCAGGGGCAGGAGCTTGTCCATCGACTGATTGTCCACTAGCGATTAAAGAATTCTCAACGCATCATTTTGATCAATGATCGGTCGTCGGGCCCGTTTGGGGCTTGGCGACCACTACTGTCGACGAATGGCTGATCGACGAATGCTGCCATTTATCGGTTTATCTTTTCCATTCGTCGGATTGCACCAAACGCTGTGGCTTCGTCCTGCTACCTTGGTGGAGTATTAAGGTTAACAACCATTAATCGACATCAAAACCAGCATGACTATGACAGCAAGACATACCTACCGAGTTCGAGAAGGCCTTTTGGGTAACACCACCCGCGCCAAAGTGCTCTTTCTCACCATCCTTTTCCTTATGATTGGCAAGCTACTGTTTGCTTCTGCGAACCCTGCACTCAATGTCGTAGGGGGATCAGCCCATCAGGTAGCGAAAGAAATTTCAAGATCCAACGCCTCCCAAACAACAACCAGATAGACAGAGTCGCCCAGACTCTAACCATTGTGACAACCGGGCGCTGACTACGCCCACTACAACTTGATGGCTTCGTCCATGTGACAGGGTTGCTGGAGCGCTTGTGCTTTGGTGACCCGCTTTCGTTTGAGGTGACTTGTAAAATTCCCTTTTTCACCGGCTCACAACACGCTTGATCCTGTTCACAAATCAGTTACATGTAAATAGAAGCAAGATCCGGTACATTTATCTTTGTACTTAACGGATCGAGCGAATTGTATCAGAACAGAACCAGATACCTGGAAGCCACTGTGGGCTCATTGTCCAGGCATCGCTCTCGCGTCAAGCGGGTATCTTCTCTTGTGTTTTTGATCTTGCTGATATTTCTACTCTTCGGCAAGATGACACTCAACTTACTCCTTTTGGGTACCTAGTAGCTTTGCGGCTTTAAGTAGTTAGGGTAGATGCGGTTGTGGACCGTTGTGATCTCTTTGGAGATGATCTTACGCAGCTTTTCCATATGATAACCGGACTTTACAGAGATAAAAATTGACGGATATTCATTGCCGTTCACAAAGGGTCCGTCTTCTTCGGGGTTTAGTCGGTCTACTTTATTGTACACGCGAATGACCGGTGCCTCCGTGGCTCCAATGTCTTCCAAAGTCTCTTCCACTACGCCAATATGCTCCTCAAAGGCAGGATTGCTTCGATCGATCACGTGAAGTAGAAGGTCAGCCTCACTCACCTCTGCCAACGTAGATTTGAAGGATTCGATCAGATTGTGCGGCAGCTTCCTGATAAAACCGACGGTGTCTGACAGTAGGAACGGAATTTGATCGATCACGACTTTCCTCACCGTAGAATCGACTGTGGCAAATAGCTCATCTTTGGCATAGACCTTTTCTTTGCTCAAAGCCCTCATTAAGGTCGACTTTCCTGCATTGGTATATCCTACCAATGCGACCCTTACCACACCATCCCTGGATTTTCTTCGTGTAGCAGCTTGTTTTTCCACCTTGCTCAGTTGCTTTCTTAGTAAACTAATTCGATCGCGTATGATACGTCTATCTGTTTCTATCTCCTTCTCTCCAGCTCCACCGCGCGTGCCTGTACCTCCACGCTGTCGTTCAAGGTGCGTCCACATACGCGTCAGGCGAGGGAGCAGGTATTGAAAACGCGCCAGCTCTACCTGGGTCTTGGCCTGCGCGGTTTTAGCTCGTTTAAGAAAGATGTCGAGGATCAAGAGGCTCCTGTCGTAGATCTTGATCTTGAGCTCTTTTTCTAGGTTGCGGAGTTGAGAAGGAGATAAGTCATCATCAAAGATGATGACGTCGATCTTCTCCATAGCAATGAAGTCCTTGATCTCCTGCAACTTGCCCTTACCTACAAAGGAGCGAGGATCTGGAGCCTCCAATCTTTGAACGAATTCTCCCTTGGTGTCAATATTTAGCGTCTTTGCGAGAAAAGCGAGCTCACCCAGATGCTCTTCGACCTGGTATGCCTTCATCCTGGGTGTGGGTACGCTTACCAGGACTCCGGTGTCCGTCCTTACCTTCGTGTCAATCATATTTCCCATCCCTGCTCATCAATTAATTCATACAAAAGTGCAGCATTTCGTTACCGCATAAAAAACTTGTCCTACAATTTGCCCTATCTTCGAGACTACCGATTGTCGAGCAGCAGCAGAGGATAAAATTTGAAAGTCGCTATTGTCATCAATACCGCCTGGAACATCTACAACTTCCGGAGAGGTATCGTCGAAAGTTTGTTGTCCAAAGGTCATCAAGTCTTGGCCATTGCGCCAGCGGATGACTATGTGGAGCGTTTAAAGGCTTTAGGCTGCGACTTTCGACACTTATCCATGGCGGGTAGTGGCATCAATCCAATAAAGGACCTGATCCTCATTTTTCGTTTTCATCGTTTATTACGTGCTGAGCGGCCTGATGTTCTACTTTCTTATACGATCAAGCCCAATATCTACGGTTCCTTCTTGAGCCGGGTGCTGAAAGTTCCGATCATTTGCAATGTGAGTGGTCTGGGTACCGTCTTTATGCGGAAGGGTGTTGTCCCAGCCATTGCCATGATGCTATATAGAAATTCCCTTACCCATGCCGATCTGGTGTTCTTTCAAAACGACGAAGATCAGGCACTTTTTGTGAGTAGAGTACCTTTACAACCTACGCGAGTGCAACTGCTCAATGGGTCTGGGATTGATCTCAATAGGTTCACCCCTCGGCCTAAGCCTTCCTCCAGTCCAATGACTTTTCTTATGATCGGCCGGCTCATTTCAGAGAAAGGTATCTACGAATATGCCGAAGCCGCAGCGACTGTCAAGGCGAAATATCCGGAGGCTCGGTTTCAGGTACTCGGGGGTTGGGACCCGAAGGATCGCAGAGCGGTTAGTAAAGAGCAGCTTCGCGAATGGCAAGCAAAGGATTGGGTAGAGTACTTGGGGGTAACGGACGATGTGAGAGAGCAGATTGCACAAGCGAGTGCGGTGGTCCTACCATCTTATCGAGAAGGTACACCTCGAACACTGCTCGAGGCGGGTGCAATGGGCTTACCACTTTTGGCTACCGACGTGCCTGGATGCAGGCACGTGGTGAGGGACGGCTACAATGGTTTCTTATGTGAGGCCAAGTCCGGCGAAGCATTGGCTCAAATTATCCTGAAGTTTATCACCCTTAGTGCCAGCCAACAAGATGAAATGGGGAAAAACAGCAGAACCCTCATCGAGGAGAAATTTGATGAGCGATTGATCGTAAAATCCTACACTGACGCCATCAAAAAACTGGTACAACGTCCAAATTAAAGCGAATAAGCAATTTATCGTAATTTCGCTGCAAAGAATGAATGCATGGTAAGAAACGGCCTGTACTTGATACTTCTAGGGGTTTCGTTTTCGTTATTCTCATGTCGCGCCTATAAGCAAGACATTATGTTTCAACTATCAGAGGATGACGCTGCACTTGCGGCTGAAGTGGCCAGAATCGAGCGCAACTATGTGATTCAAAAAGATGATCTATTGACACTAGATGTCTTTACAAATGATGGAGAACAAATCATAGATCCAAATTTTGAGCTGCTACAGGGGAACTTGCAGAATCAAAACCTTTTCCAATTCAATTATCTTGTCCAGCAGGACGGCTACCTGAAGGTTCCCGTGTTGGGAAAGGTCAAGGTAGATAGCCTCACCATAGATGAGGCGGAGACCATCTTAGAGGAGCGGTTTGAAGAATATTACAAAGGTGCTTTTGTTCGCCTGCAGTTTGCCAACAAGCGCGTCACCGTGCTTGGATCCGTGGGCAACATGATGGTTCCCCTGGTCAATGAGAACATGACATTACCTGAGGTACTGGCCATCTCCGGCGGGGTCACTTTCGGCTCCAAGGCACAAAATATTCGCATCATTCGAGGTGACCTGACCGATCCCCAGGTTTTTGTGATCAACCTAAATACTGTCGAGGGAATGATGAACAGCATTATACCCATAGAGCCCAATGATATCATCTACGTAGAGCCTTGGCGTAGGCCGTTTTTGGAGGCTTTTCAAGATATTGCTCCTTTTCTGTCGGTTACGACAAGCCTTGTGGCGATTGTGGTCTTAATTCAAAGTCTCTAACTTCGTAGCATTGAGTGATCTGCAAGTAAATAGGGTTAATTCAAACGAATCTCAATCGAGCTTAGATTCTTTTGATCTAGGCAAACTCATCTACACGGTACGAAAGAGTTTTGTTTGGATTTTACTGTTCATTGCGCTCACTACTTCTGCGTCCTATCTGGTCGTACGCTATACGAAGCCCCTGTATGAGTCGACGTCCATCATCAAATTAGATTTTTAAATCGATGCCAATAGGCTAGGTCTGGTCAACATTGGTACCATGCAGAAGGAAATGTCGGTGATCTCTGGTGAATTTGAGATCCTCAAGTCGCGACTCTTATTGCGCAAAGTGGTTGATGTGATTAACTACG
>JBCCXG010000130.1:0-11521 GCA_039191945.1 Bacteroidota bacterium | reverse complement strand
CAGATTGGTGACCACCTTCACAATGTTGGGATCCAATAGGTCTTCCTGGCTGGAGATCTGCTTCTTCAATGTAGCGATTTCGGCACCTTGTTGAAGCAAGTGGCACACGGTATCGATTTGATTGGGCTCGATCAGTGGCTCGTCCCCTTGGATATTGACACAGTGCGTCACGTCGAGCTGACGGGCGAGTTCGGCACAGCGTTCAGTACCGTTACGATGTGATGGCGAAGTCAAGTACGCCTGACCACCAAAGGTCTCCACTTCGTCGACTACGCGTTGATCATCCGTCGCCACTACCACCCGGTCTAGCTGCCGACAAGCACTGGCCCTTTCGTAAACATGCTGAATGATGGTCTTTTCATCGATTCGGGCCAATACCTTTCCGGGGAACCGATGCGAGTCGTACCTGGCAGGAATGATGCCTACAATCACTCTTCGATGTATTTGACCTTGAGTGATGTGCCTTCATCGGAGATCACTTCGATTTTACCACCCTGAGGCACATATTCACCGCGGGTGGCGGCATCGTATATGCTGTCTTCGACCATTACTTTTCCGCTAGGCCGAAGTATCGTATAAGCCGTTCCCTGTTTCCCTTTCATGGACTCCTTGATGAAGCGCGAGGTGTAGCCCTGCGACTTCTCCTGTGTTTCCTGCAGGGCAATACGCTGAAAAACGGCACTATTGGCCAGTCGTACACCGCCGAAAAACATGGCTATGATGGCCAAGAAGAAACCAGAGAACGTCGTCATGACCGCCATCAATATTCGGTCGGAATCCTCGAAGGAGAAGTCAAAGAAATCATTGTTGAGCATGACCAGTACCAAGGCCAGGAGGGTCGACACGATTCCCAGCACCCCAGCCACGCCAAATCCCGGTATGACAAAGATTTCCAGGGCGATCAACAGGATGCCGACAAAAAATAAGATGATCTCCCAGTTTTCCGCCAGCCCGTTAAGGTAGTAGGGGGTGAAGTAGAGCACCGCGGCCACCGCTGCTGCCAGGATCGGAAAACCAACGCCCGGGGTTTGCAATTCAAAATAAATCCCACCGATAATGACCAATATCAGGATCCCACTGACAAAGGGATTGAGAAATAGCTCAATGATTCGGTCCGCACCGCCGAGCTCAAAAGTTTCAATCTCATAGTCCTCTATTCCTGAGATCGCCAGTATTTCCTCCAGATCTTCCACCTCTGCTTCGCAAAACCAATATTTTAGCGCTTCAGAGACAGAGAGCGTTAGGACTTTGCCTTCGGTGGCAATGCTATCGAGATCGATGTCTTCGTCGACAATTGCTTCGGCCATTTTGGGGTTGCGCCCCTTGGCTTCGGCAGTGGATCGCATGATGCTGCGCATATAGGATTGGTACTTGTCCGGTGCTGCCTCCCCATCGGCGCCGCTTACGACCGTAGCCGCGCCAATACTAGACCCTGGGGCCATATAAATGCTGTCACAGGCGATGGAAATGAGGGCGCCTGCGGAGGCGGCATCTTTGTTGATGAATGCATACACCGGCAAATCGTAGTTGAGTAGCCGTGTCCTGATCTCATCCGCATCGGTCAAAGCCCCTCCGTACGTGTCCAACTCAAGAATCACCAGATCTGCTCCAGCTTCTTCGGCAGCCTCCAGTCCCAGCTCCGTATAGCGGTTGGTTCGCGGATCTATGTTATCCAAAACCTGAAGATGATAGATCAAAGCTGTGTCTTGACCCAGCACGCCTAGCGACAAGAACAGCAGGCCTCCGATATGCAATACAAGTTGTTTCATGGTCTTTACGTATATGGCATCCATACGAATTGTCCTCTACGAAGTTAACTTGCAATGTAAGAGAAAAGATCTATTGTCTGATGAAGTTGGAGCTGGCGCGCGAATTTGGGGGAGGAGTGATTTGGCATTTAGTCCCAGCCAAAGAGGGTCGAATCGCTCTAGAAATACGATCAGAAGACCAGCTAGAGGTCAGGTTTGTGGTCGTCGATCTTCAGACGAAGGACCAGGCATCGTTCGAGTCTGATGTGCTGGATTGGTGGACCGCCTTACAAGGTTTTGGAAAAAGGGGATTGATCTTCAAAAGGTTTGCTGATGACAAAGACCCCTCGAAGCATGAATATTTTGAACTCTTGAGTACAGGAGATTCGAAATCGGCGACACCTGAGGATATTGTTGAAGCCGGGCTTGCTTATCCCCAATTTTATCAGGCAGGCAGTACGTCCTTCCAGCTTGTAGCTGACTATCTGTGGGAGCATAAGGTGAAGGCCGTCGCGGGTGCAGAATATACGGAATGGCGTGACTTGATCGTTGTTGGTTATTACCAGGCAGTGGGTGATTTGCTGGATCGCCATCTGCTCGCATTAGACAGAGAAGGCGTCGCGGTGCTACATGAAAAAATTGATACTGGAATGCAAGGAGTTGTATTTGAAAGCTTTTTTACATTTACCGAATATCTCGTCTTCGTAAAAGAAAGGAAAGAACTCAATGTCTATCGCGCTTAGGGCCCTCACCTTATTTTTATTCATTGCTCCGCTAGGTGTAGCTGTTGCTGCCGAATTTGACTCCCTCAGGACGGAGCGGCGAGATGGACAATACATGGTTGTACATCAAGTCGAGCAAAAAGAGACACTTTTTAGCCTGGCCAGGCGGTATGGTGCGTCTGTAGCTGAGATCAGGTCTACCAACGACCTGTCTGGGAATGGTATTGAAATCGATCAGCTGCTTTATGTGCCCATTGGACCTGTAGACGGCATTGGCACATTAGCGGAGCAACCATCAGAGCCCAAACCAGTAGGGGCAACAGCGCCTGCAGAGGAAGGTATCCATAGGGTACAACCTAAGGAGACACTGTTTGCCATATCTAGGAAGTATGGCGTGACGGTGGACGATCTTAGGGATTGGAATGACCTCAGCGACAATGCCATTGACATTGGACAGGAGCTGAGGGTCACCCAATTGCACAGTGGGGAGCCTAGGGCAAGCGACGTGCCGGGTGGCACTGCGCCGAAGATCCTGGTACCCGTAGTCCCCGTGGGATCTGATGAAAGCAACGAGCCGCCTACCATCGCAAAGAAGACCAGCATAGAACCGAAAAAGGCGGGGTCTGAGGACCTACGTCCCAAGTATTATCACTATGTGCAGGCAGGTGAGACGCTGCGCTCGATTTCTCGAAAGTACAAAACCAAAGTTGATAGCCTTTTGGCGTGGAATGACCTGGCTACAGATCGACTGAGCATAGGACAGAAGGTTGCGATCCGGAAAAAGGTACGGCGCAAAGACCTGGTCCACCGGTCAGACAATTTTAAAAAGACGCAGTACGGGTCCAAGATGTGGGTGGAGCAGGACAGCACCGGTGTTTTTGTGGTAGAGGAAGGCATCGCAGGCGTGATCGATGGGGATGTAAGCACGACGAGATACCTGGCCCTACATCGAAACCTGCCGGTAGGTAGTGAGATGCGTGTGGTCAATCTGATGAACCATCGCGAGATCAAGGTCAAGGTAGTGGGTAAGCTGCCTGAAACCGGGCTGAATCGCAAGGTGATGGTCCGGTTGACTTCCAATTCATTCAAAGACCTGGGTATCATCGACCCTAAATCAAGAGTGGAGCTCTCATACGTAGCTGTCAATTGACCGCCGTCTCGCAGGAGCTAAAGGCCTTCCTGGATCAGAAGGTTGACCAATACAACCGCCCTGGCTTCATTACCCATGACCCGGTGTCTATACCTCATCGCTTTTCCAAGCGCCAAGACATTGAGATCTCGGGGCTCTTTGCAGCGATTTTGGCGTGGGGACAGCGCAAGACCATCATCAATAAGTGCCGGGAACTCATGGCCATGATGGATGACGCGCCGCATGATTTTGTCCTTCATGCTGGTGATCATGAGCTGGAGCGAATCGAGTCCTTCAAACACAGGACCTTCAATGCGACGGATGCCTTGTATTTCATGCACTTCCTGCGTCATTGCTACACCACGCACGATAGCTTAGAATCCCTTTTTACCTCGGGTGCATACAATGACCCAACCATGGAGAGGGGTCTGGTCAATTTTTATCAGGCATTTGTCGGCCTGGAAAGCTTTCCGCAGCGCACTGGCAAGCACGTCCAAAACCCCCAGCGAAAATCTGCTTGTAAGCGGATGAATATGTTTTTGCGATGGATGGTGCGAAGGGATGCCCATGGCGTTGATTTTGGACTCTGGAAGCAGTTCAGTCCGCGGCAGTTGATCTGCCCGCTGGACTTGCACGTGGATCGGGTGGCACGAAAGCTCGGTCTTATCACCCGCAAGCAAACCGACTGGCAGACGGCACTGGAGCTTACCGACCAACTGCGGCAACTAGACCCTGACGATCCGGTGAAGTATGATTTTGCCCTCTTCGGCCTTGGAATAGAAGAGAAATTCTGAGCGATTAAGAAACGGGAATTTGCCAATAGCTACCTGATTGAGCGTGTCTAGGGACCGATCGGGAAGAAGACCACCGTGAAGGAATTACCCACCCCAGGCCCCAGGATCTTCGCGCCATTTGGATAAGGTCGCTGCCATACTTCCACCGACTAACCCGGTCTCTATGGCAACTTCGATGAGGTGAGTGTAGTCACTTAGGTACACAAGATCTACGTTCTTATTGGACAGGTTAGCTTCTGCAATGGGGAAGTTGTAAGTAAATATCGACACCATACCCAGTACCTCTGCACCGGCTGCTCGCAGGGCCTCTACGGCTTGCAAGGAGCTGCCACCCGTAGAGACGAGGTCCTCCAAGACAACGACTTTTGAGCCTTCTTGTAGATGACCCTCAATCCGATTTTCTAAACCATGGGACTTGGAGGAGGAACGCACATAGACAAAAGGTAGGTCAAGTGCATCGGCCACCAATGCGCCCTGCGGAATACCAGCCGTAGCCACTCCGGCAACGCACTCAGCCAGTGGAAATTCCTTTTGGATGGCTGCGGCAAAAAGTTCTTTGATGCGTTTACGGATGGCAGGATACGACAGACTGACCCGGTTATCGCAGTAGATCGGAGACTTCCATCCTGAAGCCCAGGTGAAGGGTTGCTCGGGCTGAAGTTTTATCGCGTTGATTTCCAGTAGTTTTTGAGCAATTTCTTTTGCTGAGGATGCATCGAAGCATTGGGCAGACATACGCTGAAGAAATAAATACTTTGGGCTTTTATTGCAATATTCATACAGTCTGTGATAATTACATGTGAAAAGTGACAAACCTTTTTCACGCTCGTGAAAATTTTTATCAACGACATCCCGGTCAATTTGATGAAGACCTCATCCATCAGAAACATGGGGGCGTTTATCCACGTTTTGGATGGGACTGAGAGGATCGTACCCAAAATGCTACTTGACGATGTGCTCGTTTTGAATGCTTCACCGGAAAACGTCGACGAACTTCTGCACTTGATGACAGACAAGAAGTTGAAGAATCTGGATTCCGTCACTTTTGCTACGGAGGATAAGAAGCATCTCCTCAAATACATCAAAAGGAAATTTTCTATCGTGAAAGCCGCTGGCGGAGTGGTAGAGAAGGATCAAAAGACCTTGCTGATTTATCGCCTGGGGAAGTGGGATTTGCCTAAGGGAAAACAGGACAAGGGGGAGACCATCAAGCAGTGCGCTATCAGGGAGGTAGAGGAGGAAACCGGCGTCAAGGTACATTTGGGTGAGCGTATCGGTCATACCTGGCACACCTACACCCGCAACAAAAAGTACGTGCTCAAAAAGACTTCTTGGTTTACCATGAAGTGTGAAGATGACCGTGATATGGGCCCACAACTGGAAGAAAACATTGATGACGTCAAGTGGATGGACCTTACTGAGACGCGTGAGGCCTTGTTTGAGTCGTACCGAACAATCCGATACGTCATGACTGAGTATCACAAAATGTTAAGAGAGAAGGTATCCGCCTATGACACCCCCTCCTGAGGTACTTGGGTTCAATAGATGGCTGCTGCTTGGAGGATTGAGTAGTTTCATCATCGGACTGCTACATATCGCTACGATCCTTGGTGGAGCTTACTGGTATCGAGCCATGGGTGCGGGTGAGCAAATGGCCACGCTGGCGGAGCAAGGGAGTTGGCGCCCGGCACTTGTTACAAGCCTGATCACCCTCATCTTCTTTGTCTGGGCCTACTATGCGCTATCGGCTTCAGGGCTGCGTCTGCTTGGAACGGTGCCATTTGTGAAGGGCATGCTGCTCCTGATCGGTGGGGTCTATACTTTCCGAGGGTTGGCCATCGTCGCACCTCTTTTTGGGTATACCGGCCACGGCGCTCGTTTCATGGTGCTTACATCCTTCGTTAGTCTGGTAATCGGCGCCCTACATTGGGCCGGACTATGGCGGATGAGTTGAACCCGGATTAAATTTGGGTTGAAAACGTCAAGTCCTACAGGGCAGCAGAAAGCACCTCACTGTGTGACCGGCAATCGCCTTTATACCTTACTTGAGGTCGTAGGGTAGGAAGGGGCTCACATCTCCACCGTAGCGGTGTACCTCCCGAATGATGCTTGAACTGATGGGGGCCAACTCTGGGGCAGTGATCAGGAAAATCGTTTCTAGTTCCAGGTTGAGGTACCGATTGATTTGTGAGATACTGTTTTCATATTCGAAATCAGTTGTGTTTCTCAGGCCCCGGATTAGAAATTTTGCCTCGTACTTCTCCGCTAGGTGCGCCGTCAGTTCATTGTATACGATTACATCTACGCTCTCCGTATCCGCAAAAGCCAGATTGATGTAACCGACCATTTCGTCAATATCGAAGTAACGGGTATTCTTCTGAGAATTGAAGCCGATGGCAACCACCACGCGGTCAAAGAGCTTCAGTGACCTGCGTACCACATCCTCGTGACCTTTGGTGAAGGGATCAAAGGATCCGGGAAAGATGGCTACCTTCTCCATTTATTCACAAAGGAAAATGCTGTAGGCGTCGAAGTAATTGTATTCGGGCAATTCGTCAAATGCGTGGCTAAAATTGAGGTAATGGGGCTTACTTGCGTAAGAGATGTTGCGAATGTAGCGCCGAAGCAGCTCCATGTGCTTGGACTGCTGCCGTAGCGATCCCCACATGAGTACCTTATTCCGTTTTGGGCTTAGGCCCACCTCCTTGAATACCGTCATGATGTACTTGAGGAAGTCTTCACTTTTGCGAGCCGCGAACTGATTGTAGTACAGCAAGCTGCGGTCTTGTGTGACCACGATGTGCAGGATGCCTCGATCCACGTTGCAAAACATGGTCTTCTCGTGGTTGTGATCATCGTACTTGAGAATCCCCTCGATCAGCGCGCTTCCCTGATGGACGATGCTCACTTTCTTGGAAGGGTAGAGGGATTTGATCCAAACCACCAGTTTGTGATCGGCAGCAAATACATTGACTGCCTCGGTGGCAATGTGCTTGTAGTAGAGCACCTCTTCCATGTTGGGGCGCACTTCACAGTTGACCACCAGGTAATCACTGGCAGAGGTAGGTAAAAAATGATCAGCAGGCACCAACGAGAATTTGTGACTCTTGATCGCGAGCTTCACATCAGCCCAAAAGCCGGCCTTGAGGAAATGATGGCTGTCAAAGAGTTGCTGCAATACGACGAGCCGAGATTTGACCGTCTTCACATTCTCTAATCTGATATCCTCAAAATAGACTATGTCACTGCTTCTTCCATCAGTGACACAGATTTGAAAATCGTAAATACCAGCTTGTAAAGAGAGGGTATAGTGATGAAGATTGTCAATATCAAACTTCGAATCCTTTACCCTCTTGAATGTTTTATATCCTGGTTTTGCTGTTGTATTCAAAATGTTTTATGAGCCTCCTACTCCCAGTTTCCGGCAGTGGTCACTGTTGACCTGGAGCCGAATCGAAGTGGCTTTTTCGTATTGTACTCGCTTTCTTCGTCTCTTTCAGGGTTGACTGGCTGAGGATTTATCACCTCAATTACGTCCACCAATACACCCGCCTTCGTGATCTTTTCGGCCCACATGTTGAATTTGACAGGTGGGTTGATCCCGGGTACGTAAGGCAACTGCGAGAGTTGAAAGTTCGGGTACTTGTCTGGGCCGAAGATGGAATCCTTTACCAACACAGTTCCTAGTGTATCGATTTCCACATAGGTACTGTCCGCACCATAGTCCAAGGTAATGATGGTCTCGGTGCGCTCGGTGATGTAAAAGCTCCCAGTATCTATAAATGCCATCAGAGCATCCCAGTCACTAGTATACCTGGAATTTACTGCTTTAAATGCTAGCTGCGCCTCTCTTACCATCTTCAGCTTGTCGATGATCGCAGTCTCCATTCGTGCGATTCTTCTCGCTTCCGAGATACTACTATCGATTACGTAGTATAGGTAGTAGGCCAGTCCCAATGAGACAATAGCAAATACAGCGGTCAGGATCCTAGTGGTAGTCATTTCTGTTGATTTTTTGCAATAATAACTATTTTGATAATAGTTGATAAGGTGATTTTATCTAATTATTTGCAAATCTATAAAAGCCGCGAAGACCCAATATATTACTGGGAATCACGCATTCTCTAAAAATATTATGTTTCCCGGCAGAGGGAATCGCCGAGATTTCCGTATCGGACAAATACGCTACCTCCGCAATCATTTGCGCGTGCTCGGGCAGCTCTGGATCGTAACCCAACTGCAGCACACCACCGATGGCCTCGACCTCAAAAAACAATTCGATCGCATGATATGTCTGATCTCGGTATTCGTTGGCAAACAGGTACTCGCCTACTCGAATCTGAAGGCCGGTTTCTTCGAGGAACTCTTGCTCCAGGGCTTGTTCGACGCTCCATCCAAATTCGATGCCTCCCCCAGGCGGCGCCCACAGGTACCCCAGAGGTCCCAAGCCTGCATGCTTAATCATCAGGAGACCCTTGGGACTCTTGAGCAGTCCGCAGACGCGACATCTTACGTTATGCGAAAATGGTGAAATAGGCGTGGACAACTCAGGGGGGTCAACTACAGAAGAGATTTCGCCGTTTTACCGTAAATGGCTAACTTTAAAGAGCAATATAAGACAAAAGATAATCAGCTGGTACACACATGCGACCAGTCATTTGATCGTTAACAAGAGATACACCTCAATAGATAGTGATATGAAAAAGAAAACATTCCAATTGCTCGCCGTGGTGGGCGCTTTCCTTCTGACCTCCTCGGCGATCGCGCAGAGTGAGGCGGTGACAGCCGATACTCCGCTACAAACAGAAGCTGGTAGCCGCATCGTTTTTGCTGAAGACGCATTCGATTTTGGTGATATCGCACAAGGCGATCGCGTGGAGCACGTGTTTGAATTTGAGAATGCAGGGAATCAGCCATTGATCTTGAGCAATGTACTCACGACCTGTGGATGTACCGCCTCTGAGTGGCCGAGAGAGCCTATTGCCCCTGGAGTATCTGCTTCTATCAAAGTCACCTTCAACAGCGCGGGCAAGATGGGCGTACAAAATAAAGTGGTTACCATCGTTTCTAATGCGATCAACAGTCGTGAGCGGGTGCGTATCACAACGAATGTCCTGCCGAAGCAGGAGGGCAGCTAATCCAACAATAAAAAAGCATGCAAGAGCCTGCGAAGAGGCAAAGAAACGCAGGCCACTGTTTATAGATCTCAATGGTGAGGGGTTGCTTCGGCGACCCCTCTTTTTGTGAGCGCCGCTCACTAGCGGTCTTTTTCCTGGCGCCCATGGGGCCCTCAGGGCTTTAGGCGCCCGTAGGGTATTGCCGCGCCCCAAAGATGTCTGTGCCAATGCGTATCATCGTCGCACCGTTTTTGACGGCAATGGGATAGTCGCTACTCATCCCCATGCTCAGCTCGCTCATTTCCACTTGCGGACCATTCCAGGCGCTGAGGTCTCTCAGCAGCCGGTGCAGACCGGCAAACTCGCTCGCCACGATCTCCTGGTCCGGGGTATTGGTGGCCATGCCCATCAGACCCTTGATGTGGACGTGCGTGGTTTGCTTGAAGCTCTCCGACGCTAGTAGCTCGATGGCCTCGTCTCGGTTCAAGCCAAACTTGGTGGACTCCCTCGCGATGTGAATTTGGAGCAGGACGTGGACCAGTCGATCATTCTTTCGGGCCTCCTTGTCGATGGCCAGCAACAAACGAAGGCTGTCCACACTGTGGATCATGTGTACAAAGGGCGCGATGTACTTTACCTTGTTGCGCTGCAGATGACCCACCATGTGCCATTTGATGTCTTTGGGCAATACTTCCGCCTTTGCGGCAAGCTCCTGTACCTTGTTTTCTCCGAAATCACGTTGACCCGCGTCGTACGCTTCTTGTAGGAGCTCGTTCGGCTTTGTCTTGCTTACGGCTATTAAGCGACAGGGAGTGCCGCTCAGTTCCTCTTCGTAGTGTCGAATATTTTCTTTAATGCTCATGGCGCGACAGTTAAAAGCTGTGATCAACCGATTGGTTTTTCATTTGGCACATTAAAATTTAGGCGATCGATTTAACTTCGTTGGGCAAGGTTAAACCAGATGTGATCAGATGGCAATTTTAGGTACATTATTGAAGAAAGGGATTCATCTACGTGAAAGTCTCGAGCAACAATATACCTCAGCGATCGACCTCCAAAAGCAGGAATTGCGCAAGCTGCTTATACACTCCCAAGACACACTTTTCGGCAAGGCGTATCGATTCAAGGACGTCCTCGCGGCCTTTAGGTCAAAAGATCACGATGCGTTCTACCAGTCCTTCAAGACAAAGGTTCCTGTACATGACTATGACAAGATCTTTGATACCTGGTGGCACCAGGCGAAGGAGGGTAAGCCCAATATCTGCTACCCGGGTTCGGTCAAGTATTTTGCCCTGAGCTCCGGTACCAGCGGAGCCCCCAGCAAGCACATCCCAATCACGAAGGATATGATGAAGTCCATCCGTAGGACTTCGGTCCGACAACTATTGGCCTTATCGAAGTATGATTTACCCACCAACTTGTTCACGAAGGGCATTTTGATGCTCGGGGGCAGCACCAACCTGCGCAAGAACGGCAGGTACTTCGAGGGCGATCTGAGCGGGATTACGACTTCGCAAATACCTTTTTGGTTTCAGCACTTCTATAAACCGGGCAAGAAAATTGCCAAAACATCAGATTGGGATGCGAAGCTGGACGAAATCACCCAAAAGGCCAAAGATTGGGACATGGGTATCATCGTTGGCGTACCCGCATGGCTACAAATCCTGATGGAGAAGATCATCAGCCACTACCAGGTAGACACCATTCACGACATATGGCCCAACCTCTCCATATTCGTGCACGGTGGCGTCTCGTTCGAGCCCTACAAAAAAGGTTTTGAAAAGATGCTGGCTCGGCCCCTGATCTATATGGAGACCTATCTCGCCTCCGAGGGCTTCCTGGCCTTTCAGTCCAAGCCTGGTGCGAAGTCCATGCACCTGGTATTGAATAATGGGATCTTCTATGAGTTCATTCCTTTCGACCATCACAACTTTACGGAAGAGGGCGAGATGCGCGCCAATCCTCAGACCTTCAAGATCGATGAAGTCAAGAAAGGCAAGGAGTACGCTGT
>JBCCXG010000129.1:0-11592 GCA_039191945.1 Bacteroidota bacterium | reverse complement strand
CGGCCATTGATAAAGCGCTCATCGATCGGGCGTCGAGCCTCAAATTCATCGCAAGAGCGGGTTCGGGTTTGGATAAGATGGATGTACCCTACCTCGAGGACAAGGGTGTTCAATTTGTCAATGCACCCGAAGGCAACCGCGATTCAGTGGGTGAGCACGCCGTAGGAATGCTGCTCTCTCTACTCCATCGCCTCAATCTTGCAGATCTTGAGGTCAGAGAAAAGATCTGGGATCGGGAAGGCAATCGGGGAATGGAGCTCAAAGGCAAGACCGTGGGGATTTATGGCTATGGATTCATGGGAAGTGCCCTCGCCGAAAAGCTGACAGGCTTTGGGTGTCACGTCATCGCTTACGACAAGTTCAAAACAGGCTACGGCTCCGATATCGTGGAAGAGTGCTCTCTCGAGGTCTTTCAGCAACGCACTCAGATCCTTTCGATCCACTTACCCCTGGCACCCGACACGGCCAACTTATTTACACTGGACTACTTGAGAGAATTCCCAGAGCTTATGATTATCCTCAATACCGCCAGGGGTGGCGTCTTGGATACCCACGCGGTGATCTCACTGCTGAGAGAAGGACGACTTCATGGCGTAGGGCTAGATGTCCTTCAAAATGAGAAGTTGGGACAAATGACCACTGCTGAGCTAGCAGATTTTGAGTATCTGAAAAGTAACGACCGGGTCATGCTTACCCCTCACGTCGCCGGTTGGAGTCATGAGTCTTACGTCCGGATCAATCGTGTGATGGTCTCAAAATTGGAAGCGCTAGGCCTGTTAGGAGCAAAGTTGTAAGAACGCCCGGGAGGGGTTCTCATTTTTCGGAACGGTCTTTGTACTGACATTCACAACCTATTTGAAAACCTCTTTACACATGCTTAAGAATCTCTACTTTTTAATCTTTGTCATCGCCATCGCAAGTGGGTGTGCTGATGACTGTACGACTACACAAAAGTATCTGACCTATGAGCCGGTCTATCAAACGACGGCTGCAGTTCGTGAAGCACTCAACTTCAGCACGGTCCCCAGGGACATCAATACACCCGGTCGTCTGTATTTCAAGGACGGCTACATGTACATCAACGAGATAGGAGAAGGCATCCATGTCATTGACAATCGGAATCCGGCAATCCCACAAAAAATTGGTTTTGTGACGATCCCCGGCAATTTCGACCTGGCGGCAAAAGGCAACTACCTGTATGCGGATAGCTACGTCGATTTGGTAGTGTTGGATATTTCCGACCCGACGGATATCCGAGAGGTCAACCGAATGGAAACCGTCTTCGGCGATTACGGCATTTGGGCGGGTCGCTTCGATGCAACCAGCCAGGTCATACTGACGGAGTACAACGAAATGTGGGTGGAGCAAGAGATCGATACGGACTGTGACGACAACAATGTGTGGCTAGGTCGCGCGCCGTTCGCAGAGGATCAAGTGGTACAATTAAGGGGCGCCACATCGTCATTCGCCAACACCTCAAGTGCCAGTGGCAATGTAGGGATTGGTGGGTCTATGGCCCGATTTACCATCTACGACAAATTCCTTTACACCGTCGATTTTTCTGACATGCGGCTTTTTGATCTCTCGGAAGCCACCGCACCTGAGAAAACCAATACAATCCCGCTGGGTTGGGACATCGAAACGATCTTCCCCTACGGTGACAAGCTCTTCATTGGTGCACGAAACGGCATGCATATTTATGACAACGCGAACCCCGAATCGCCAGTGAGATTGTCTACGTATCAACACGTCCAAAGCTGCGATCCCGTGGTCGTCAGGGATGATTATGCCTTTGTAACCTTAAGAAGCGGCTCGGAGTGCCAGGGCTTCATCAACCAATTGGACGTTGTGGACATTACTGATCTACGAGATCCCACCCTTCTGAAAACCTATGAGATGAGCAACCCGCATGGATTAGGTGTCAATGGGGATTGTCTTTTCATCACCGAGGGTGAATTTGGTCTCAGGTATCTGGATGCCGCAGATGTGAATGACATTTCGGAAGTAGGATTCATCGACGGACTGCATAGCATCGACGTCATCGCACTGGATGAGGTGCTGATGGTGATTGGCAATGATGGTTTCCACCAGTACAGTTACAATTGCGACGATAAGTCTTGGACCTATCTAAGTTCACTGGCCATCGCACAGCTCTAAAGTTGAAAGATCTGATGCGATTCATCCTATTTCTGCTCATCGCTCCCTCTTTGGCAATGGCCCAAAGTGCTCCGGACAGTTTGAAGCAATCGGCTACTTCCCGGTTGTACATCGGTTTGGGAATCGGCACCTCCATTGATAAGACGACGACGGACGAAGCACAATCGCTTTCCGCTCAGGCAGTTGTTGGATGGGATTTTCATCCTTGGGTCGGCGCGGGTGTGGGATTGGGCATACACGATTCATTTTTCAATTTTGAGCAGTTCCAATATATGCCATTGTTTGGCCAGTTGCGCGCCAAGACGCCGGGGAAGGTTGGCCTCGTCGCCTTCCTCAACAGTGGATATGCCTTCTCTCTGCGCAAAGATGAAGGTGACGAATTCTTTCGCAGGGAGTTTGACGGGGGTTGGTTGTGGCACTTTGGTGGGGGATTCCGATTCCGGATCAGGGAATCAGATCTACATCTTACACTCAACCACCGATCCTTTGAGAGCAGCCTAAAAAATGTAAACATATGGCAGGGTGAGGTGACTTCAGAGTGGGAGGAGCGGCGGCGCTTCAACCGCATTGAGATCATGCTAGCCCTGGAAATTTAACAATACTTAATTCTAGAATACAGGAAGATTTTCGTACCTTGATAAGAACATCGACAGAACGACGTTAATCCTCCGACAAGTCCTAACTACCGCAGACATGAAAACTTACCCATTGATCCTTTTCCTGGCAGCGCTGACGCTTTGCGCTTGCGACGATTTTGGTACGGCCACGGTTACATACACCAAAGGCACGGCCATCTACGGAGATCTCGAAGCCTTGAGGCAGACGCCCCTATTGGGCGGCGCAAGAGAGATCACAGATGCCGGCAAGATTTATCTAGGAGGCGATGTGTTGCTGATCGGAGAAGAAGGTGAGGGCATCCACGTCGTGGATAACACCGACCCGGAGAATCCCGTCCCACGCTCCTTCCTGACTATCCCCGGGAATCGAGAGTTTTTCGTGGATGGCTCCACGCTGTATGCAGAGAGTCTCTACGACATGCTGAAGATCGACATTTCCAATCTGTCGGCTCCAAGTCTTGTGGCAAGAGAAGAAAACGCCTTCAGCACCGAGTTTACCAACAGTCAGGGGGAAGCGCTTATCGGATTTGAATTGGGAGTGGTCACCGAGACCCTGGACAAGGACAGTGACATCTACGATCAGGTGTGGAACTCGAGCGGACCTACCTATTTCGATTACGAACAGAACTTGATCCCACCCTCCGCAGTACCAGCCTCTTTTGCAGGCAATAGCAACCGAGCGATTGGCTCCGTGAATCGAGTCGTATCTCATGAGGATCATGTATACGTAGTGGGCAAGACCAAGCTGTCAGTCTTCGATGCCACCAGTGGATTGGATTTAGTATTTCAGCAAGATATCGGCTGGAACATGGAAACCGTTTATCCCATGGGCGCTCGGATATTCATCGGATCACAAAACAGTGTGGAGATCTACAACGTGTCAAATCCTTCATCACCCACCTACGAGTCATCTTTTTGGCATGCTACCTCCTGTGATCCTGTATTCCCAGTGGATGAAGAGACGGCATATGTGACCCTGCGAACAGGGGACTTTGCCGAGTGCCCCGGCGACGTCAATGCATTGATTGTCTTGGACATCTCTACGATGACCACGGCACAGCAAGTACAAGAGATCGAGATGGAAAGTCCCTATGGTCTGACGATGATCGGCGACTTCCTCTACGTCGGAGAGGGAGAAAATGGCTTAAAAATCTTCGATGCCTCTGATCGGCGATCGCTGAGAATGGAAGAGTGGCAGCGAAATATGCAGGCGTATGATGTCTTAGCACACCCTACACGACCTGATCTGCTAATGATAGCTGGTCCGGAAGGCCTGAGCCAGTTCAGGACTGGATTAGATCTCGAATTTCAGCTGTTGAGTCACGTCGCCTTTTAGTCAGTAGATGCGATACCTCACGGTCTTTGTTCTCGTCCTGGGTGGGGCGTTGGGTCTCCTAGCGCAGACCCTTCCGGAGCAAGAACAAGTCTATATCAAGTACTTTGACGGTTCCATCTACATCGGAACGGTCGTTGAAAGGGAGGCCTACTCCATTCGGGTCAGGATCGCCACACAAGATACGATCAACGTCCAGTACAGCCTGATGAAGAAAATGTTGAGCGGGTCAGACCTGATGATCTTCCCCGGCGGTAAGTATCATCTCAAAACAGGTCTCTATCTGTTCAGCACCGGAGGTGCGGGCGGTACGGATGATGGCGCCATTACGGGTCAGTGGGACATCGTAGGAGGCTATCGCCTGACAGAAGATCTGCACGTAGGAGCTGGACTGGGAACGGAAGGCGGAGACATCCAGATTGCCGGGTTTTGGTATTCCCAAAGCTTCACTAGCCTGTTCGGTTATGGGCGTTATTACCCTTTGGGAAGATCAAAGGCACGACCTTACTTTGATACCAGGTTAGGGTATGGCATGCCTCGCAATCAATGGGACGGGGACCATACGGGAGGGTTCCATTTTCAACCTGGGATAGGCGTGGAATTTGCTTCCAGAAACAACTTCAGATTCCTGATCTCGGTCAGTCAGTACGTACAAAATACAAGGGGTGAAGCGACAGAGTTTGGACCCTTCTCCCAACAGGTAGAAAATCGATACAATGTCTGGTATAATCGCACCTTATTCAAAATAGGGCTACAATTTAAGTAGTCTGCCGTAACCAAGCTTTTGGATCGATTGTTGTATATTTGAAGCTTACTACAGAAGAAAATAGTTAGAAACGGTTCCATGAGGGGCCGTTCTTTTTTGTTATATAGGGACAGACAAGATAAGTGAAATGGCACATAATTATTAAACCAAAGAAGGCTTGCAGAAGCTCCAAGACGAGCTTCAGGAGTTGAAGACCAGAGGGCGTGCGGACATGGCGAAGCAGATTGCCGAGGCCAGGGATAAAGGTGATCTAAGTGAAAATGCCGAATACGATGCTGCAAAAGACGCTCAAGGACTTTTGGAGCTTAAGATCTCAAAACTCGAAAACGTCGTGGCCAATGCGAGGGTCATTGACGAATCCAATATGGATACTTCCAAAGTTTCCATATTATCCACGGTGAAGATCAAAAATGCCAAGAACGGCATGGAGGTCTCCTATCAGCTCGTCGCTGAGGAAGAAGCAGACTTGAAGGCCAACAAAATATCCGTGAAGTCACCCATCGGTGGAGGATTGCTGGGCAAAAAAGTGGGCGAAAAAGCCAAAATCAAAGCACCGGCTGGTGAAATGGAGTTCGAGATACTCGACATTTCGATCTAAATTACCGGTGCTCCCAGCAGCGAGTCAGTGTGCTGGTAGTACTCAATCCCTGGATTATTGGCATGGCGTCTATCTTTTCTAGAATTGTAAGCCGGGAGATTCCGGCCCACATCCTGGCGGAGGATGAAAATTTCCTAGCCTTTCTCGATATCAATCCCCTGGTCGACGGTCACGCGTTGGTCATCCCGAAGAAGGAGGTAGACTATCTTTTCGATCATGAGGACGATACCTTGGCCGGTATCCTCGTATTTGCCAAAGGTGTGGCGAAAGCTATAGAGTCAGTGGTCGATTGCGAGCGCATCGGCGTCAGCGTGGTGGGACTTGAGGTGCCCCATGCTCATGTGCACCTCATCCCGATCAATAATGTAAGTGATATGAATTTTGAACGGATGAAACTCAGCCCCACAACCGATGAGCTGGCCGAAATGGCTCAGAAAATTGCCTCCGCATACGCTCAGTAAAAGATCAATCCATCGGGAGCCCGTTCAGATCGGTGCTCAATAGCTCAGTCATCACGTCAAAGTAAGGCCGCATGAGCTTGAAGCCATGACTGACCACCGCGACAAAATCATCTGACAGCACCTCTTTGTCTCGGAATGTATGCCTAAGGACAAATTGCTTATACCTCAGTAGATCAATGTTCTCGTCATCCTTCGAAAACCCTTTGGGGGCGCTCTTGACTTGCTCGCCTCGCAGCTCACCGAAGTACTCCATGACTTCCTTCGCCTTCAGGGATGCGCGAAACGGCTCGCTATCCTGACTTAGGTGCTTGCGGATGTGCAACAAGTCCGCCGGATTGGGGTTGAAAAAACCGCCCGCCAAGTAGCTGTTACCGCGACTCACCTGAAGGTAATATCCGCCACGTAGCCCCCTCACTCGCTTGACATTGGCAGACCAGCTGGTCTTGTAGGGCGTCTTGTCCTTGGAGAATCGTACATCCTTGTAGATGCGATAGATTTTTGTCCGTTTCTCGTCCACGTGGTCGTGAGCACTCATCATGGCCGTCAGCTTCGACACAAAAGTCTCAAACTCCTCCTTGGATGCCTGGTAGTCGGCCTTATGCTCGTTGAACCACTCTCGGGTATTGTTTTCGCTGAGCTCCTCAAAAAAGGATAGCGTTTTGTCAAAATGCATGCGCTAGGATGGATTGGGTGTTGCAAGGGTTTCGGCTTCCGCAGCTTCTTTGGTCATCTCTTGGAGTCCATCACGGATATCCTGGAGCACTTCACGGGCTTTCTTTTCCAACCGCTTCTTCATCAATGGCAATAAGATTCGCTGCATCCACCATTTGACAGACAATGCCATGCGGAAAGTCAACCAGGTACTTTCGTAAGAGATCGGCGTCATGAGGAAATCCGTCTCCAAAAACTTCAAGGGAGCGGGGTTTTTCAAGATCTCTCCGTAGGAGCGTTGATTGGGTTCCACTTTCGGCTTCACCGTGTCAAAGAACAGATGCTTGCCCTTCACGACGCAATAGTGCTCCGTGCCAGATCGATTGAGCAGGTCTTCATCATAGATGACTTCATCGGCCTCTTTGTTCCAGAGGTGCCGGTAGCGAAAGTCCATGATAAAGTTTTGCAGGGTATCAATATTCTGGGGGATCGTGGCGGTTGCCTCCACCACCATGTGAGGTTTCACCTCCGGCTGCGACGCCACTTCCACTTCGAGACCTTCTTTCCACTGATCGATGGTTGTGTATTGATAGTTGACCCGGCCCAGGTCCCGATCTTCGACAAATCCTTCACCATCTCCCAAATACCCCGAGTCCGCCAAAAAGGCATCAGAAAACAGGATGTATTCATCGTGATCAATCTCGTTTTTCAATAACCGATGAGCGGCGATGACCGGCCCCCCAAAAGGTTTCTCCCCGCGACCCGAAAAAGCCGCCATTCCGATTTCACCAGCATGTACCACAAACTTTAGCTTGAGATCCACGGCGGTACTACACGCACCGCAGCTACAGATCCTCCGATGCTCGTAGTCCAAAAGATGGGTATGGAAAGCCTGAAAAATACGTTGGGCCTCTAGTGTCAGGTCTTCCACAGACATACGCACCCCTTTTTTGTAAAAGAATACGGCATCCCCTTCCACCTCAGCCACTTCCATCGACTGTGAGCCCTTTTCGATGATCAGGTTGATCAGCTCTTGGATGATGTGCTGGCTATGACTGATCTCTGTCTGCTTCACAAATCGCGTGAAGCCAGATATATCCGGAATAAAAAGCGTGGACTCAGGCATAAATCTCGTTGGCAAACGTAAGGTAAAACGTGAGACGTGCTCAGCGCGTTCCGATGAAAAGTCAAAATCCTCTGCACCGCTTCGAGGTTGATGGTCTGGGCGGCCCCTTAAGTAAGAGAGGCCAGATCTATCCAGACCTCAACGTTCAGACGCTCTCTACTTCAGGGTCAGGCTCTCCGCTTCATCACGGGCCCGCGACCTCACACACAGGGCCTTCCCGGATACCACGTCGATCCTTGCCGCAGTTTCTATTCCGAGGACTAAGGCTTCCATTTGAAATCTTGGCAGACGGTGTTTTGGTACTATCCAAGTCCCGGCTCAATCCTCCCGATCTAGCCACCTTTTGATCAAAAAACGTGCTATGGAGTCCTCTCGAGAAGGCATGACTTCGCCCGTGTCGATGGCCGCTCGAAGCTCCTCCCTCGTGAACCATCGGGCGGCTGACAGCTCCTCCTCTTCCAATGTCAACTGCCGGCCCGTGGACCGGGCAAAGTAGCCCATCATCAGTGCCGAAGGAAAAGGCCAGGGCTGTGAGGCGATGTATTCCAGGTCAGTGACGTCTAGTCCGCTTTCCTCCTTCATCTCCCGTACGACAGCAGACTCCAGCGGCTCTCCGGGCTCGACGAAGCCTGCGAGGGTGGAAAACCAGCCAGTACCGCGACGCTTTACGTTTTCGGCAAGGAGGCATCGCTCCACACCCGAATCATCCACGTGGTAGATGAGCACGATAATAGCGGGATCCGTGCGCGGATGGATCTGATGTCCACATGCTTGGCAAGCCCTGACAAACCCTCCTTGCATGATGCTCGTGGCTCCTCCGCACTTCCCGCAAAAGCGATGATGCCGATGCCAGTGAAGCATCGCTCGAGCGTAGGCCAACAACGAGGACTGCTCCATCGAAAGGTCAGAAAACAGCGACCGCATGTCCTGCCAGTTCTCGCCGTTTCTATCTTCCCGTTCGATCGCAGCCGCATAGATAGGCCGTCCATCATCCATACCAAGCAGGGTCAGGTCTTCCATGGGTTGCGAGTCCATTCGCTCAGAGATCGCATACCCCTCCCCGTTCTGGGATATGAGAAACTTTCCCGATTTCATAAGAATCACTTCCCCGTCAGGGTGTGCTCGCTGAGACTCAAGCCATTGGTCGTCCGAGCGGCGGTCATGGGCTCGGTCGATGCGCAGAGATTGCGTATAGTGAAGTTGTCCTTTGTCAGCCATCTCGCTACACAACTGCAAAATGAGGGGAAGAGTTGTAAAAGCAGGTTCAAGTGGAATGCCAAAACCCGCCGACTCATCGTACGACTTACAGGTGTTACATATTCCTCCGATACTGTCCACCCACCTCAAACATGGCGTGGGTGATCTGCCCAAGTGAGCAATACTTGGTCGTTTCCATCAGCTGCTCAAATGTATTCTCATTGGCCAGGGCCACCTCCTGGAGGGCCCTCAGCATCTGAGCACTTCGACTCTCGTGTCGGGCATGAAGCGCCTCGAGATTCGCGATCTGCAGCTCCTTTTCTTCTTTGGTAGCACGGATCACTTCTCCGGGAATGATGGTCGGCGAACCTTTTGAAGACAAGAAAGTGTTCACACCGATGATCGGTAACTCGCCCGTGTGCTTCTTCGTCTCATAGTAGAGACTCTCTTCCTGGATCTTGCCTCGCTGGTACATCGATTCCATCGCTCCGAGTACCCCTCCTCGGTCCGTCAGTCGATCAAACTCCGCCATTACCGCCTCCTCGACCAGATCAGTCAGCTCCTCGATGATGAATGAGCCTTGCATCGGATTCTCGTTCTTTGCCAGGCCGAGTTCTTTGTTGATGATCAGCTGTATGGCCATCGCGCGACGTACAGAGTCTTCCTTGGGCGTCGTTATGGCCTCATCGTAGGCGTTGGTATGTAGCGAGTTGCAGTTGTCGTAGATCGCGTACAGGGCCTGGAGCGTGGTACGGATATCATTGAAGTCGATCTCCTGGGCGTGTAGTGAGCGACCAGACGTCTGGATGTGGTACTTCAGCTTTTGGCTCCGCTCGTTGGCGCCATACTTCAGCTTCATGGCCTTTGCCCAGATCCTCCGAGCTACCCTGCCTATCACGGCATACTCAGGGTCCACCCCATTCGAAAAGAAAAAGGACAGATTCGGAGCAAATGCATCGATAGGCATGCCTCGGGATAAGTAATACTCTACAAACGTGAAGCCATTTGCCAAAGTGAAGGCCAATTGACTGATCGGATTGGCTCCAGCCTCCGCAATGTGGTATCCGGAGATGGAAACCGAGTAGAAGTTTTTCACCTGCTGGTCGATGAAGTATTGCTGCACATCGCCCATCAGCCGAAGGGAAAACTCGGTGCTGAAGATGCAAGTATTTTGTGCCTGATCTTCCTTCAGGATGTCTGCCTGTACCGTTCCTCTCACCTTGGAGAGTGCGTCGGCCTTGATTTGCTCGTAGGTTTCTCGGGGCAATACCTGATCGCCGGTCACGCCGAGTAGCATGAGCCCCAGACCATCATTGCCCTCTGGTAACTCCCCCTCGTACTGCGGTCGGGCTTTCCCCAGCTGCTGATAGATCGCATCGATCTTTTGTTCCACTTGCGCCTCCAGTCCCTGAGCCTTGATGTACAGCTCACACTGCTGATCGATGGCCGCATTCATAAAGAATGCCGCAATCGTAGCAGCGGGACCATTGATGGTCATGGAAACCGATGTCGTCGGATCGCAGAGATTGAAACCAGAGTAGAGCTTTTTGGCATCATCCAGCGAACAAATACTGACACCCGAGTTGCCAATTTTGCCGTAGATGTCGGGCCGATAGTCTGGATCTTCGCCATAAAGTGTCACGGAGTCAAATGCCGTAGAGAGGCGCGCCGCGGGTAAGCCCTTAGATACATAATGGAAGCGTTTGTTGGTACGCTCTGGCCCACCCTCCCCGGCAAACATCCTCGTGGGATCTTCACCTTCTCGCTTGAAGGGGAATACGCCTGCAGTGTAGGGAAACTCACCTGGGACATTTTCCTGCAGACTCCACTTCAAGATGTCCCCCCACCCCTCGTAGGCTGGAAGTGAGACCTTTCTTATTTTGGTGTGTGAAAGTGACTCCGTGGTAGTGTTTACTTTAATGTCCTTACCACGTACTTGGTAGCTAAAAACCTCACCGCCATAGTTAGCTCGTTGGGCTTCCCATGATTGCAGTAGCTCCCAGTTGTGCGGGTCGAGATCCAGTTGCAATTGTTTCTTAGCCTGATCGATGGCCGCTAAGGCTTGCTGTTGATCCTTGAGAATCTCGGCGCTTTTGTCGAGCGCATAGAGCTTTTGGGCTACTTCCCTTTGCTCCTCCACACGTTCGTTGTAGCCGCGAATCGCATCGGTAATCTCGGAGAGATACCGGACCCTCTTCGGCGGTATGATGAACAGCTTCTCGGACATCTCGTTCGTGCTACTAAACGAGGAACGGAGCTGCTCAGCGCCTGTTTTCGTCACCAGGGCATCCATTACCTTTCGATATAGACTGTTCATCCCAGGATCGTTGAACTGCGAAGCAATCGTACCAAAGACCGGTAACTCCTCCTCTGAGGCGTCCCAGAGTTGATGGTTGCGCTGGTATTGCTTTTTGACATCCCTGAGGGCATCCAGGGCTCCGCGCTTGTCGAACTTGTTCAGGGCAATGAGATCTGCAAAGTCCAACATGTCGATTTTCTCCAGCTGAGTGGCCGCTCCGTACTCAGGGGTCATGACGTAGAGCGAAAGGTCCGAGTGCTCTTCGATCTCCGTATCGGATTGGCCAATGCCCGACGTCTCCAATATGATCAGATCAAACCCAGAGGCTTTTACAATATCAATGGCGTCCTGCACGTGTCTTGATAGGGCCAGGTTGGATTGCCGGGT
>JBCCXG010000128.1:0-11648 GCA_039191945.1 Bacteroidota bacterium | reverse complement strand
GCACCAGTCCCTGCGCTAAATTGACGTCCTAATTGTAGGCCAAGTCACCTGCCCAGATGATGCTCCGCAGCTCAAAAAACCGCAACAGTGTTCATTGAGATGACGTAATGCGAGGAGACAAGAAGAAACTTTATCTATGAAGCCATCAATCCTTCTCCTGATATTTGTCGGGTCTCTCTGCTCCTATGTCACCCATGGACAAACGCGACGAGACTCGCTGGAGATCCGACAAGTCGCTCTCGATTACATTGAATCCCAGCACAACGTCAATCCCGAACAATTTGAGCGGGCCGCACATCCCCGGATGGTTAAAAGGACTTTTTGGACACACAAGGGCACGGGCAAGGAGTATCTGAGGGAAACAACCACTGAATCCATGGTCCTCCTGGCCGCGAGCTACAATAAGGAAGGCGATCAATTCCCAGCCGATCCGAGGAAGGAGGTCATCATCCTCGACATTTATGATAAGACAGCATCAGTCAAACTCATCGCAGATGATTGGATCGACTATATGCATATCGTCCAGCTGAATGGACAATGGCAGTTGGTGAACGTACTGTGGCAATTCAACGATTCTGCAGATCATTGATATGGGTGGCGCATAGAAGATAACATGTTACTACCACCCTTCTACTTCCAAGCACTCAAAGCTCCAAGTCCGATCGCTCGTACTTCACGAAGCCACCGGGTGCGGGCAGTCGCTTCTTTTTGTCCCAGTGTGATCGCGCCAGAGCCAACCCCGAGCCAGGGTTGTCATCCAGAAAGTCTCGGGTATACTGATTGTACATGTTAAACGATCGGATCTCCCGTCGGAACGCTGGATCCTTTTTTCGACCCTCCAGTTCACGCCATGCGGCCACGGCATCACTCAGCGTCTTCCCGATATTGGCTTTGACCCAGTCCATAAAATCCCCGTGACAAACGAAACTCGGCCCAATCTCACTCTCCATAAATCCCCGAAAATTGGGACCGAAGCTGACATTGTCGGTGATCAGCGTATCCAGCGTCAATTCGGCATTGGCCCAGTCAAAGGTTGAGGTGGGCTTTTTCTTCTTTTCGGGCGCCAGGACCGCGCCGTCATGATCCAAGGCATAGGCGATACGGTCGCGAAGCTCGAACTTGCTGCCATTGTGCGGTAGTCCCGCTGCTTTGCAGTACTGCACCATCTCGGCCTTTAGCCAATACCAGCTGAGGAAGTCGTCACCCGTTGCTAGCTCAGCAAAGGAAGGTCTATCTGCCATATGAGTCGCTCTTTTTGGATACAGAGCAAACCAGAGGACCGCCCATCCTGTTCAACCTACCTCCTTCCCCTTCGAAGGTCGATATTTATCCCAGCATGGTGATAAGACTCGTTCTTTTGATTTTCCTCCTTGTTCCCACAGCTCGTCAATCTCTAGCACAGGATCGAGACTTCCGCCGTCAGCGCACCCAATTGGCGGTCGTGAATGTGGGTTTAAGCGGCCTGGTTGGTGGATTGGGTTCGGCGATCAATAAGCCCAAAGGAGATCGATTTTGGAAGGCTTTCGGTCGCGGGTTTTACCGGGGCGCTATTGGAGGATTGGCCCATCACACCGGTATGTCGATGACCCATCTGATCGCAAAGCACGAAACCCTGGCGCTCGCATGGCCTGCACGATTGGTCAATAGTTTCGGTGCTTCTATCGTACAAAATGCTGCCGAGGGACGCACCTTTTTCGAGAGGCTCCATTTCAATTTGTACATCACACGTCTCGACTACTATCCGGGGGATCGGCGACTCACAGCCAAATTATTCACCTCCTCCATCTACGGGATGGCCGTGGTAGGTCGTGGAGCTCAACTGAACATAAGAAAATCTTTGGCTTCCGGCATCTTCGTCTGGGAGTCGAACAACAACTTTAGCAATGCCATTGCCGACAGTTTTGCCACCGGACAGGTGAGCTCCATTGGCATGCGTCTCGACATCCCGGAGGACAGTTACTACGACATTTTCGCCCACGAGGCGGCGCATATCCTCCAATACGACCGCAAAGTAGGTGGGAACGCCCTATTGAGACATCCTAGTGAGCGTCTTATGGAGCGATCCCGATTCTACCAGGGCCTTTCGCGGTTTGTGTACTTCGACCTGAATGGCCCCCTCTTTTGGGTGGCTTACCGTATGGTAGGAGATGAACACAGTTGCAACTACTTTGAGCAGGAGGCTGAGAACTACTCCAACCGGGTAGCCTATCGATGTATCAATAAATAGCACTTGAGGTAGGTCACGCCCTTTCGGGCCGCAGGCCCTGCCAATAGCGGTCACTCGGCTGGAGCCAAGCGACTGAGGAGGGACGACCGGCAAAGGCAGGCTCGATCCACCGCAAGGGGAGCTTGCGCTACCTACGACCGAACCGTTCCATTCCTACCACTTTTCACTATCACAACTATCGCTCGGAAAAGTGATAGTTACCGAAAACATTTTCGGTAACTATGGAAAATGTTTTCGGTAGTTATTGCAAACAGTTTCGGTAGTTACAAGAATTTGGCCCCCATTGATGCGGCTCGAATCCATCACGATTTTGATACTTTTCACCGGAAGGAATCTCCCCCTTGAAGGGCGGTCCGCCTGGCCGGTAAGCACGAAGGTGGGAAAAGGGGGTGAAGGTGGTCCAAATCTCCTTTCCTCACCCTCCTAACCTCCACTTCGGTGGACCGCCTCAGAGGGAAGGACTTTACGTCTGCTGACAGCTCCAAAACCGATTTTTGATTTCTATTCCACAAAGGTGACGGCTATGCTTGTTCAAAGGGGGCAGGAGATCGGCCCTGAACGTCCCAGATAGGGTTCCCCCTTTTCCGGGTGCCCACTTGAGTAGATCACGCCGTTTCGGGCTGGAGGCCCTGATAATAACAGTCACTCGGCTGGAGGTGAGCGATTGAGGAGGAACTACTCGAGCCGGGTCGCTTATCGATGTATCAATAGATATCTGGCGAGTTGGGCATGATGGACAAAAGGCGAAGAGCCAGACTAGGCACGCCTAGCGTAGGGGGCAGCGGGGCCGCAGACTGGGTCCGCCGCGAGGGGGATGAGTGAGTTGGGTCTGTGCGGAGGCCTGTGAGGACCTCTACTCTTCCCATACATAACCGCAATACGCACAATGAGTGGCATGAGGAGATCGAGAGGGTCTCTCACACTTGGGACACAACCGAAAAAAGATCTTCTCTGGCGAATCACGGAGGACCCGCTTCTTGATGTTGATGAGGAATGTGTCGTACCCTTCCGAGAGCAGCTGCAAAACCACCTGATCACTCGAGAGCAATCCGCTGTTGAGGTAGCCTTGGCGGCGTTCTCGCCATTGCTCCTCACTCAGTTCATCGCCAGGTTTACCCAACTTGGTCAGGGTACGGTGGTGAATCAAGGCCTCGCGCTCGTGCGTGGTGAGCGTATCTTCAAAGTTTTGAATGATGTATTCGGCGAGTTCTACTTCCTTCACACAATCAAATTTAGCAGATCACGGTTCGAAAGCAAGTCCAGTTTTGAGAGGGACGGATCAGCGTGCAGTCTATCTTACCGTGAACGAGCGAGGCCCAAGCGTGCCTGAGGCTCATATTGTAAAGTGTCGGATGCTGGACGTCAATAGGAGCCTTGAACTCGCTACTTTTGCGCGACAAATGATTGACCACAAGCCATGCGCCCAGACATACGTGTGATCATTCCCGCCTTCAACGAGCAAAACGCCGTGGGACTGGTGGTCGAGGAGATACCTCCCGATTTGGTCAGTGAAGTCATCGTAGTAGACAATGGAAGCACCGATAATACCTACGACACTGCACTAGAAAAAGGAGCCACGGCGCTCAAAGAGCACCGAAAAGGGTACGGCCGCGCTTGCCTGAAGGGCATGGCCTATATCGCAGAAAGTAGTACAAAGCCCGACATTGTCGTATTTTTGGACGGGGATCACTCCGACTTTCCCGAACAAATGCCAAAAGTCATAGAACCAATTATCAGTGATGATGTTGATATGGTCATTGGTTCTCGAGTTTCGGGAAAGAAGGAAAGAGGATCCATGACGCCGCAGCAGGTGTTTGGAAACTGGCTGGCAACTACGCTTATGCGATGGCTGTACGGGACAAGGTACACGGATCTCGGTCCGTTCCGAGCCGTACGGTATGACAGTTTGCTAAAAATGGACATGCAAGACCAGACATATGGCTGGACAGTGGAGATGCAGCTGAAGGCGGCCAAGCTCAAGATGAGGACTACTGAAGTGCCCGTGGACTATCGTGTGCGAATAGGCAAGTCGAAAGTATCGGGGACACTTAAGGGAACAATCATGGCAGGCTACAAGATAATTGCTACAATATTCAAATATTTGTAACCATGGAATGGCTCATTATCATCGGTTACGGTCTTTCCCTTCTGATTATTTGTCTTTTCAGCCTCGGACAATTCAACCTGGCCTGGCACTATCGCAAAGCACGCAGAACGACAGATGATCACAAAGCAACACTTACCGAATTCCCCAAGGTAACGGTGCAGCTACCTATCTACAATGAGAAATATGTCATCGAGCGACTGATCGACGCAGTGTGTGCTTTTGACTATCCCAAAGGCAAGTTGGAGATTCAGGTGTTGGATGACTCCACGGATGATACGATAGATATCGTAGCCAGCAAAGTGGCTGACTACAAACAGCAAGGAGTGGATATCGTGCAAATACGACGCCCGGAACGAGTAGGCTACAAGGCCGGTGCGCTACAGTACGGCCTGGAGCGTGCCAAGGGGGAGTTTGTTGCCATTTTCGATGCCGATTTCCTTCCTGACCGAGACTTTTTGAAAATGACCTTGCCCACTTTCAAGAATTCCGAAATCGGCATGGTACAAACGCGATGGGGCCATCTCAATCAAGACTACAGCCTCCTGACCAAAGTGCAGGCCTTTGGGCTCAATGCGCACTTCACCATCGAACAAACGGGACGCCTCTCTGCGGGTAGTTTCATCAACTTCAACGGCACGGCCGGCGTATGGCGTAAGACATGCATACAGGATGCTGGCGGCTGGCAGCATGATACCCTGACGGAAGACCTAGATCTGAGCTATCGGGCACAGTTGAAAGGTTGGCAGTTCGAATACCTGGAAGAGGTACTATCTCCAGCAGAGTTGCCCATCCTCATACCGGCAGTCAAATCACAGCAGTACCGGTGGAACAAAGGGGCCGCTGAGACCGCAAGAAAAAACCTCGGAAAGGTACTGCGGTCAAAACTAGCCTTTGGACACAAGGTCCGGGCTGCTTTTCACCTACTCAATAGCTCCGTTTTCATGTTTTTGTTGTTGGCAGCGGTACTTTCCATCCCGATGCTGTACATCAAAGACAGTAATCCCACGCTCGGTTTGCTTTTTGACTTGGGAAGTATCTTCATCATAGGTTTCGTGGCCATGAGCATTTTCTACTGGTTCTCCGCGAAAGCCTCTAACCTCAACTACTCTTTCAGACGCTTCGCGGTGCAGTTTCCGATGTTTCTGTCTTGGTCGATGGGTCTTGCACTTCACAACTCAGTCGCTATCATAGAGGGCTACCTGGGGATCAAAACGCCTTTCATTCGGACGCCGAAGTTCAATGTGCAGAAAAAAGGTGACTCCTGGAAGGGGAACGTGTACCTGAAGTCGGCCATCACACCATTGACGATCATGGAAGGGCTGCTAGCGCTGTATTTTGTCTTTGGGATCGTCTCCGGCATACGCCTGGAAGATTATGGCCTGCTATTTTTCCACATCATGCTCGCTATTGGTTTTGGGTATATCTTTCTGGTCTCGCTGAGACCCATACCCAACTGATTACCATGAGTGAAGGACTGAGTGTATACCAGACACGAAGCGCCGCCTACACTTTTCTGTTCATCTATCTCGCCAGTATCACCTTCATCGGCAATGCTGTCGAACGCTACGAATCCGAACCTTTGTTGCTCGCCTATGGTGTGGGGTTTTTCGCCTACTTCTGGGTGGTCAAGTTCTGCGAAGTCCCCGAACGGGCCCTTATTATCCTCGGGGTGGCCGTGCGGGTTGGCCTTTTCTTTGCCCTCCCCAAACTCTCCGATGACTTTTATCGCTTTATTTGGGACGGAGTGGTCATTGCCAAATTGGGTAATCCCTACGGCATCTTACCTGCGGATGCCCTGGCCCAGGGGGTAGAAGGACTCAGTCAACCCTTCTTCGAGCAGCTCAACTCCCCCAACTACTACACGATCTATCCTCCTCTCAATCAGGTGATCTTTTGGGTGAGTGCCTTGATCGGCGGATACGATAGCTTATTGACGTCAGTGAACTTCATGCGGGTGCTCCTGGTCATCGCCGACATCGGATCGCTGCTCCTGCTGCGAAGGGTGCTGGCCATGCGCGCGGATGAAAAAGGTCGAGTCATCAACCAAAAGCTGGCCTACTGGTATTTTTTGAACCCGCTGGTTGTACTCGAGTTCACTGGTAACCTACACTTCGAGGGATTTGTGATCTTCTTCTTGCTGCTGGGTATGCGGGCCTTCTACCAAAGAAAATTAGTCATACAAGGACTCAGCTTTGCCGGAGCGATCGCCACTAAGCTAGTGCCTCTGGTTTTTTTGCCGGCACTTCTTTTCCGGATTGGTATCCGCAAGGGCATCTTGGTCTGCCTGATTGCCGTGGTCGGGGGTGCTATCACTTTCCTTCCGTTGCTAGGAGAGGCCATCTACTCGGGCCTCACTGCCAGTATCGGCCTTTACTTTCGTTCTTTCGAGTTCAATGCAAGCGTCTATTTCTTACTTAGAGAAATTGGCTACGCGGTCCGTGGATATAATATGATCCAGACCATCGGCCCCTGGATGGCAATTGGAGCCTTTTTTCTGATCACGGGATGGGCGATGTACGGAGGATGGAAGCGCAAAGACATCATGACGATGCTCCTCTTCACCTTGTGCATCTATCTGGCGCTGACGACTACAGTGCATCCTTGGTACATCCTCACGCTGATCCCGTTTGGTGTTGCCGCAGGTTTCTACTTCCCCGTAGTCTGGAGCCTGATGATTTTCCTGACCTATATGGGCTATGAAAAGGACGGTTTTGAACTTTCCATGACCTGGGTATGGTTAGAGTACTTAACAGTTATTGGATTTCTCATTGTTGAACTTATACAAAAGCGGAAATATGGTTCGCTTTAATCTCTTTATCATCATTAGCCTGGTGCTCTGCACTGCCAGCTGCGGGCAGAAAGCCTTCGACAAACACTTAAAGAAGTTGTACTCAGGGACTGTACCCCTGGTAAATCAGGAAGAACTACAAAATCCAGACGGTGTACTTTTCTTGGACACCCGCTCGCAGGAAGAGTTCGACGTGAGTCACATCGAAGGAGCGCAATTCATCGACTACGACACTTTCCAACCTGACCAGGTAATTGACCTCCCCAGAGATACGACGATTGTGGTCTACTGCTCGGTGGGCTACCGCAGTGAAAGGATCGGGGAAAAGTTGCAGGAAATGGGATTTACCAACGTCAAAAATCTCTACGGTGGCATCTTCGACTGGAAAAACAAAGACAACGAGATAGTAAATCCGAAAGGTCAGCCTACTGACAGCGTACATACCTATAACTTTGTGTGGTCCAAGTGGTTGCAGAAAGGAACCAAGGTGTATTAACTGCCAAAAAATCTACAGCGCAATGACAGCGAAGGAAACGAACTACCTGATGATATTCGTCAAAAACCTGATTCCGGGTACCGTGAAAACGAGACTGGCGCAGGATATCGGCATGGATGCAGCGATGGATGTATACAAAGAGCTGCTGGACTATACGGCGGAAGTCGCTAACAAGGTGGAGACAGCGAAGGGCGTGTACTACGCGCAGTACGTGGAGCTGTACGATGACTGGGACAACGAGAAATATGAGAAGCACGTCCAGGAGGGCAATGGTCTTGGAGATCGCATGCTTCATGCTTTTACGGCGGCCTTTGAAAAGGGCTTTCACAAGGTAGTGATCATCGGTAGCGACAGCCTCGAAATCACCAAGAAGCACATCGATGAGGCATTCGCAGAATTGGAGAAGCACGACGTTGTGATCGGACCAGCGTTTGACGGAGGTTATTATCTCTTAGGCTTGAACAACATCTTCCCTGCCCTTTTTGAAAACAAAGGTTACAGCCACGCTAACGTAATGGCAGAGGCCATCGATGAGATCGACAAGTTTGGCCTCTCTGTCAAGCTGCTCGAGCAGCTGCACGACGTAGATACCATGGAGGACCTCAAGCGATCAGGATACGAGATCATCTACGATGACGATGCGGAGCAAGATGCAGGGTCCGACGATGAGGACTTTGTATAATATCAAACGATTTGTCCTCATAGCGTACTAGTGAGCATCCGAAAGCAAACCCTTGCTAACTGACGGGGTAAGTCTACTCGTGGATTGAATCCAGTCGAGATTTTTGACTTGCTGGATGGCGTCAGCTATAGAAGACCCATCAACTCGCAGCACCGCTTCTGCGTAATAATGCCTAGGTACCTGATTGATCTCCCACATGAAAATCCAACTATCCAAAGCTGCACCCACTGCAAAAGATCTGCTCGATCGCTTAAAGAAAAGGTTCTCAAATCAATATGCTGTTGAGGCTTCAGGCTGGTCTCAAGAGCGAATTGTGATAAAAGAATCCTACCTAGTAGGTGCCGAGGTATCGATCCGCGAGCAAGAAATCTCAATCGAATCGGCGCGAGCCTCGAAGTTCGAGCGTATTGCAACGGGACTTGGCTACCTAACCGCCTTTATCCTATTCTTCATACCCTTCATGGTCCGAGAGAGTCAGACCGCTCAATCAAGACCAAAATACAAGGCGCTAGAATTGGAAATAGGCAATTTCTTGAAACAAGAATTCAACTAGGAGGCAACCCATTTATTCTTGGGAAATCCTTCTTTCAGCAATGGATCATAGGCTGAGCTTAGAAGTACTGCCCCACCCCGATCACAAAACCGTTTCGGCGGGGTTGCTTCATGTCTACGCCGTAGTCGATCCGGGCAATGGCGTTGAAGATCTTTTTATGTATCAGCCTGATGCCTCCACCCACAAACCATTCGAAACTGTCGCGATCGACCAGCTCGCTGAAGTCTCCTCCCGGACTGCGCCAAGTGCCAAAGTCGGAGAAACCTACCACCTGCGCCGCCAGCCAGTTGCGGTCGTAGACGGTCTGCCGGTATTCGTTGTTCATAATAAACATCGCCGTGCCACGGTCCACTCGATTGCCCACCCCACGGATATTGACGTAGCTATCCAATACAAATGGCGCAAATGGATTGTCGCGATTGGTCGATATGCCCGCCCGGACCCTATTGGCAATGTTGCCACGATTCTGCGTCCGATGAAACACTCTGAAGTCATTGAATACAATCTGAAAGCCCGGGTCACCGTCCCATGACGAGACCATTTCGACGTTGAGGGTATGACTGAAGCCCTTCAGATAGTAGTAGTGATAGTTGAGCTTGTTCAACCGGTGAATCACTTTGTAAAGTTGCTTGCGGGTCTTAGCGCGATCCGGCGCACCCTCTATGGGCGCATTGTCGACCCGATTGTACTCTTCTGTGAAGTAGGCAGTGCTGAGTTCCAAATTGCTCAAAAAACTGAAATGGTAAACAGCTCCAGCACCGTAGGTGAAGTTGTCGTAGTCAAAAGTCGCAGTACCATCATCGAAAAACAATGGCTCGGTCGTACCCCACTTCACGAAGTTGAGTAGTAACCCCCAGTTACTCCTATTGAGTCGATCTAGGAACAAAGAGGTGGACACCGAGCTGCGATCGTAGTACTGGTAGAATCCGAAGAACTTGTGACCCTCGCCCCGCAAATTGGCCTCGCTCATCCCGAGGAGGAACCAGACATTTCCTTCAACTCCTCCAAAATTGAATAGCGGCAGTAGCGTCGCCACCTCGGTGCACATAAAAGTTACCTCCGCTTTGCCATCTGAAGTCGCCACTTCGAAAGTGGCATTGGCCAACATTTCGAGGTTGGCCAGGCGCTGGCGATCCTGCTCAAGCAGCGTGGAGTCCAAGCGGATCCCCGGCTTGCTTTTGACAAATTGCGCGAGGTAATCAACCTTTGTCTTTTTCAGTCCTTCAAATCGAATACCACGTATCTCCTGGCCGGATGTCCCAGCACCGTACAGCAGCAGAAAAAGACAAAGGATGAATTGCGGGTGTCGCACCCATGCAAGTTACTGCCGGACGATCCGTACACCAAAATTGAATGTCTGTCCGGCACCTGATCCATCACTACCGTTCAGGAAATTTGTGTAAAGGGCCTCGAGCTCGACAAAATTTGGGATCAGTTGGTACTTCAAACCCAAACCCGCCTGGACAAAATAGGAGAAGAAGGCCTCACCCGTTTGCTCGGCATCATTATAGTGTGTCGGGAAATACTCCGTCATGCCGTATACCGTCCATCGGCTGTTAGGAAAGTAGTTGACGAAGACACTGGTCTGGGTCTGAAGGAAATTGTTTTCCCTGAAGGAGTCCCTCACAAAGTGGTACCAAAAAGCCTGCTGGAAGAAAAATTGCCACTTCTGACCAATGGGCTGATCGAAGAAGAACTGAGTGAGCCAGAGCGTGCTTCGATCAAACTCCAGGAACAGAAAAGGCTTATCGGCATCGGGTGCTCGCCCCTCTAGATCATCGGCGAGGGAAAATAAAGCGGTGCTCTGAATGGAGAAGCGTGGGAGTGCCGCAAAAGGAGCGACTTTGACCTTAGGTCCAAAGCCGGTAATGGCGGTTCGTGATGTGAAATCGCCATTTTCCAGGTTCACATTCTTGATCCACAAGTCAGCGCCAATGTTGATCTGACCATTGACTCCATAAAGGAATTGGTTGATCGACGTAAAGAATGACTCGCGGCCACGACCGGTCTCCACTTTGCTCCCGCCATCGAAAGCCTTCGTCTGCGTGTAGAGGTTTTGGAAGCTTTTAAATTCCCAGGCGCCCTTGTCAAAAAGGATCGAGGGCGTGTAGTTCTGCAAGTTCTGGGCATCAGCCACAAAACCCATGATTGTTAAGGTGAATATTATAGCGTATCTCATGATAGGTGAGTTTTTCAAGTACAATTAATTCTTAAATCAGTACTATCCCTTTAACTCCGAAGGTTGGTGAAAGATGCAAGGAATGAGTCCGGCTCTGGACAAATCAGACTAACTTCTCCATGTCTCGGATGAGAATACGCCGGCGATCGAAGTTAATGATGTTCTCATCTCGGAGTTCATTCATTACGGTTGTCACGGTCTGGCGGGATGTCCCAGTGAGACTCGCAATATCCTTATGCGTGAGATGGTTGCGGATCATCATCTCAAAACCTACTTTTTGTCCCCGTTCCTCGGCCATTTCTCGCAAAAAGTCGACGATTCTTGTTCTGGCATCCTTGAAGACCAACGATTCGATCTTTCGTTCCATCTTTTTGAGTCGGAATCCAATGATCTTGAGGATTTTGAAGCTCAGCACCTGATTGTCTTTCATCAAGTCTGTCAGATCCTCCACAGTCATCGGACAGATGCGCGTATTTTCATCCATCGCGACCGCGAAGTCGTCACGCTTGCCTTCGCCAGTGAGTGCCAGCTCTCCGAAAAGCTCTCCACGAGACAAAATCGCCTTCACTATTTCCTTCCCATCCGAGGTGAAAGTACCCACCTTGACTCTCCCATC